>JAFRNO010000231.1 GCA_017430155.1 Kiritimatiellia bacterium
ACCCCGCGATTGAGTTCACGCTCACGCTCTTGGACGGATTGGCTTCCACGTCAACTGTGGCAAGACTAGGTTACGAACTTCCCACCTGCCCCCTGGTGCCGCAATACGAGAACTGGACGTTCCAGGGCTGGTTCACGGGCCAGGACTGCGCCGGCACGAAATACTACAATGCGGACGGTTCCGCCGCGATCGACCCATACGAGAATGTCGGCCCCCTCACCCTCTACGCGGGCTGGAAGGTCGTCAACCCCTTGGCCGTTGACTTGACGGTGAACGGCGACGGCTTCGAGCTCGGCGTTCCGAAAACGGGCGCGGGCTGGAGTTATGACGGGAAACACGCCGTGGCTCTCTCGAGTTTCGATACGTTCGTCATTAGCGGTTCGGCAACGAACATTTTCATTTCCATCCAGAAAATCTGCAACGTGACGCTGTCCAACCTCACGCTCGTTGTAAGCATGGGGGGGGCGTCGTACAACAGGCTCTCTCCGGTTTCGATTGACTTCGAGCCGGAAGAAGGGTCCTTTGGGGATTCTGTGCGGATATCGCTTGAAGGGGAGAATGTGCTTGTCGGCGGTGGGGATGGTGCCGCAATCGGTATGGCGACCAATGTCTTTTTGGACATTCGGGGCCCTGGATCCCTCGCGGTGTCGGCGACTGGCAGGATGTCGTCCGCCATCGGCGGAACGGCCGCCCGGCCAAGTTGCGGGTCAATCACCGTCTACGGCGCCACGTTGACCGTGAAAAGCGAGGGCGTCGGCATCGGCGCCGCCGATTCGGGCACGTTCAAGACGATATCCATTCACAACAGCACGGTTTCCGTGGAAAGCGGCGGCGTTGGCATCGGCGGCGGCGACAATAGCACGGGCGGCCACATCTCCATCTCCAACTCAACCGTTGACGTGACGTCGGACATGGCCGGCATCGGCCTTGGCTGGTACGGCCACGACCTGCAGATTGACATCGACGGCGGTACCGTGTCGTCTTGGGGCTACGGCGGCGCGGCCATCGGCGCGGGCCAGTGCGCGACGAACGTTGCGGTCAGGATTTCCGGCGGCGAGGTGCATGCGGTCAACGACTGGGCCGGCGCGGCCATCGGCGGCGGCTACGGATCCGGCGCCGTCAGCGTCGAGATCTCGGGCGGCGTGGTCACGGCCGTCGGCAATTCAACCGCGGCGGCGATTGGCTGCGGCGCCGAGGGGACGGTGGATTCCATCACGATCAGCGGCGGCACGGTCTATCCCTCCGTCGACGGCCTGCGGACGGGGGACTACACGAACACCTGCGCCATCGGAAACGGCCTGCACGGCATCTTGGCGCATCCCGTCGTGATTTCCGGCGGCGCGATCTACACGACGGCGGACGAAGCGCGCCCCGATCCCCAGAACGCACATGGCGCGCCCGTGTTCCCCCTCTCTCTCCCGATTGGCCTGTCGTCAAGTCCGGTACGGGCCATTGCCGGCTACTTCATGCCTTACGGCATCAAGGACATGTTCACCAACCCTGACGGCGACTTGGAGATCTGGGTCCCCGCAGGTCAATCCGTCATCGTCGTCACGATGGATGACGGGAACCATTACTTCCACATTCGTGTGGGACCGGATGGCGAGAATTCGGAGTTGGACTTCCTTCTCGTGAACGGAGAAATCGTCGCGCCAGGGATCGTGACGAACGGTACGGGGTGGGCGTGTAACGGGACGGACGTTGCGCTCACGGGCACGGCGCTTGTCGAGGGAATAGCCACCAACGGCACGATGCGCCTGGTCGTCCCGTCCGGAGGTTCCAGCGACGTGACGATCTCAAATCTGACGATGATGTCGTCCGCGCAGTGGTGGTCGCCCGTGGTCGTGTCCAATTCCGCCGTGGTGCTTACAGTCCAAGGGACGAATACGCTGGAAGCAGCGGGGACGTATTCCGCCGGCATCCTGGTTTGCTCTAACGCGACGCTCACGCTGCGCGGCGAGGGGGCGCTCTTCGCCAGCGGCGGATCGTCGGCCGCCGGCATCGGATCTGCGGGCGGGTTCGTGAAGCCCGGTGCGATCAGGATCCAGTCCGGAACGGTCTATGCGTTTGGCGGCGAGAATGCCGCCGGCATCGGCGGCGGAGTGTCGTCGAACCTCCGGGAGGGAAACATCGCCATCGAAGGCGGTTTTGTAACTGCGCAGGGCGGTAAGAACGCGGCGGGCATCGGATCGGGCTATGTCGGGAAAGTCAGCATGAACAAGACCCTCCCCAAAGACGCGGTCGTGATTTCCGGCGGCACCGTTCTTTCTGCACGGGGCGAGGGCAATGTCAGCGACCTCATCTCCAGTGGAAATACGCTCGCCATGTCGGGCGTCGACGATTCGCTCGTCATTACCGGCGGCAGCGTCCACGGTGCGAACCTTGAGGTGAAACCGACGCCTTGGGACGGGAATGGAACGAAGCTTTATTACGTCCTCTTCACGGGCCTCACGTCCGGCAAGCGGCCGGAAATCGCGTCGGAGGACATTCCGGCGACATACGGATGGACGGATGTCGTGGCAGACGAGACGGGGGCCATCTGCCTCTGGCTGCCGCAGACGAATCTGGTGCGCAACATTTGCGTGGACGGCCTGTATTTCGCGGCAGGCGGAACGTCGAACAACGTCTTTGCGGCGGCGGCCGGAAACCCCCAGCCGCCTCCAAGCCGGCCTTTCGGCAACAATCAGACGGCATGGCGTGTCGAATTGCTGGACCTGAATGGCGGCACGACGGTGATGTTGTCTGGGCTTTCGCCATACGCGACCAAGGCGTTCGTCGACTCATCCGGCGATGCATATGTTTATCTGCCGGATGGGGATTACGCCTTTACGGTCGATGGACAGCCGTGGGAGGCGTCCGTGTCCGGCGAACCGGCCATTGCGTACCGCGTGACAGGCGTCTCCGTGAACGGCGTGGACGCGGGCCGTTTGCACGGCGATGGCGCCAGGTGGCTCTATGAGCCGCAGACGTGCGACCTGAAGCTGATCGAAGCCGGCCCGTATGTGCTCTCCGGCACGAACACGAGGAACGCTGTGCGTTGCCGCGTGAGCACGGACGCGCATGTGACGCTTTCAAATCTCTGCATCCGGGCAGACGACGGCAGCAACACGCCGTTTGCCGTTGGTTCGGGCGTGACGGCGCATGTCTGGTTCACGGGCACGAACGAACTGGTTGCCGGAGACCTTCATGCCGCAATCGAGGTGCCGAAAGACGCGAAGCTTGTGATTGACGGCGACGGTTGGCTGCAGGCCCGTGGAGGGACGTCGCCTCTGGGACACTCGGATTATCCCGCGATCGGTCCGAGCGAGGGGATGGATTCCGGAAACTTCCAGAACATCTTCGTGAACGGAGGGAACTACGTGTTGCTGAGCGGGGTCTTGAAGAGTGTCGGCGTCGTCGAACCCGTCATCGCCGGCGGCAATGTCTTCATGGGCGTCGACAGTTCGGGTCACACGATCAACATGGGTGCGAAGACCCCAGGGGGCGGATGGGCTTCGTGCCTCATCGTGCCCGATCTTGAACCGGGCGCGCCGGTGACGCTGACGGGTCTGCCGGATTACTACAACACGACCGGCATCTGCGCGAACACGGAAGGCAAGATCTATCTTTACCTGCCCGTGTCCGGCGCGGGAGAGGAGATGCGGTTCAATGCGAACGGGTCGTCCTACGCGGCAGTCATCAAAGACACGGACGCTGCAGTCCTGGCGGAGAAGGTCGCCGAACAGCAAAGCCTCCGCATCGAGTCGGTGACGGTCGGCGATGCGCGCGTGTCGTTCGTCGTCTCGGGCAAGCCGACGGGATGGCTTGCCGTTAACTTCTCGAGTTTGCGGGTTTGCATGGCGGCCGAGCTTCCGATGTCCGCAAGTGACGACGTGCCGTCCGAGAACGTTGAAATCGTGCCCAACGCCGACGGCACTGTCACCGTCACGCTTCCCCGCTCGGCCGCGGAGCGGATGTTCTACAAGGTCAGGGTGCCGTGAAGCGGAATTTTTCAGAGCTTTTCGCGCACATGCCCTTGACGGCACGAATAAAAGAGCGTAGAATATGTTTCGTGAAATCGTCTTAGGCGGGTGTCTGGGTTCGGTTTCCAGTGAAAACAAGAAGGACAAAAGAAGATGGATATCTATGTTGGTAACCTCGCGTACGCGACGACTGACGATGGACTCAAGGCCGCGTTCGCGGCGTACGGCGAAGTTACCTCCGCACGCGTTGTGACCGATCGCATGACCGGGCGCTCAAAGGGTTTCGGCTTCGTCGAGATGCCGAACCGCGAACAGGCCCAGGCGGCGATCGACGCACTCAACGGGCAGCCGCTTGACGGTCGGCCCGTCCGCGTGAACGAGTCGCAGCCGAAACCCCGCACGGAACGCCGTGGCGGATTCGGCGGTGGTCGGCGTGACCGCGGTGGACGCGGCGATCGTGGTGATCGCGGCGACCGCAGCGAGGTCCGTTGGTAATCGTAGCCTAGCCTAGACTGGCATGACTAATGAAAACGCGTCAATTCTGGCGCGTTTTTGTCATTTTGCGAAAATCATGTTTTTTACATGAAACGGCAGTTGCGTTCTGAAACAGAATGTGATATACTGTCTCCGTTCTTCCACAAGGAAGGGCACGAGTGAATTGCGCGTACAGGTATCCCCCATGCTAACCTGTATGCGTAGGCACCCGGCTGGGAGTAACGGTCACCCCCCCTTTTGGCCGCCCAGTACGGGTGCCACTTTTTTTGGTATACTATTTTGCCATGAAAACTCCTCTCTTCTGCACGCTGGCCGCTGCGTGCGCGCTGGTTGCGGCGAAAGAGCCGCTTGACTACATCGACCCTCTCATTGGCACAGAGGGCAAAGGCTCGCAGTACGGCGGCATGATGCCGATGACGGGCGTGCCGTTCGGCTCCATCCAGTGGGTGCCCATGACACGCCTCACGGAAGTGGGCTCGTTGAGCTACAACGAGATCGACACGCAACTGCTGGGCTTCATCGGCACGCGCCAGCCCGCGATCTGGATGGGCGACTGGGGACAGGTCTCGTTCATGCCGCGCACGGGCGCCGTGGACTGCGACTTCGCGACGCGCGGCACGCCGTTCGACCACGCGTGCGAACAGGTGGTACCGTGGCGCACGCGCATCGCGTCCGGCGGCATCGTCACCGACTACGCGGGCACGAGCCGCGCGGCCGTCTACAGGATCCGCTTCCCGAAGGGCGCAGCGAATCCGCACGTGGTCGTGGACGCCTCGCGCGACTACGTGGGGCGTCCGACGGACAAGACGCCGGCGGACGGTTTCATCTCGATCGGCTCCGACGGCCGTACGATTACGGGGTGGAACGCGGATCGCCTTGACGCGCACCACGCCTATCCGCTGCCGAACTTCCGCGGCTGGTTCGTGATGGAGTTCTCGCGTCCCTTTCAATCGTGGGGCTGCTACACGGGCGTGCCGCGCGAAAAGGGCTATCAGGGCGTGAAGCAAATCCCGGACCGGCGCACGGCGCAGGCGAACCGCGTCGGCGGCTGGGTGGCGTTCGCGCCGGACTGTGAGGAGCTTGTCGTGAAGGTGGGCGTGTCGCTCATCAGCGCCGAACAGGCGCGCGCGAACCTCCGCCGCGAGATCCCCGAGGACGGCGCGGCTGCGGTGGACGCCGTCGCCGCGCGGTCGCGCGCCGCGTGGTCCGCGCAGTTTGCGCGCCTCACGATCGAGACGCCGCGCGAGGACGTGAAGACGATCTTCTACACGGGCCTCTACCACGCGCTCCTCTACCCGCGCGAGATCGACGAGTACGGACGCTACTACAGCGCGTTCGACGACCGCGTGCACGAGGGGCGCATGTACAACTGCTACTCGCTCTGGGACACCTACCGCGCCGAGCATCCGCTCCTCACCTTCGTGGCGCCGGAGCGCGTGGACGGCATGATGCAGGCGCTGGTCGACATGTACCGCGAGGGCGGCTGGCTGCCGAAGTGGCCGAACCCCTCCTACACGGGCATCATGATCGGCGCGCCCGCGGAGGTCGTGCTCGCCGAGGCCTGGACGAAGGGCTTCCGCGGCTTCGACATGAAGGCCGCCTACGAGGCCGTGAAGAAAAACGCCACCGTGCCGCAGCCGACGGACGACACGTTCCGCTGGGAGGACCGCGGCCTCTTCGGACGTACGCCCGAGACGCGCGGCGGCCTCGCCTCGTACATGAAGCGCGGCTGGGTGTCGTGCGACCGCACCACGGAGAGCGTGTCGCGCACGCAGGACTTCTCGCTCAACGACACGGCCGCCGCGATTCTCGCCGAGGCGGCGGGCGACGCGTCCGGCGCGGCGCTCTTCCGCGCGCGCTCGCACAGCTGGACGAACGTGTGGAACGCGGAGCGCGGCTACTTCCTCCCGCGCAAGGCGGACGGCTCGTGGGCCGATCCGGCCAGCGGACACCACTACTGCGAATGCTCGCCCGAGACCGCTCTCTGGTGCGTGCCGCACGACGTGGACGCGCTCGTGCGCCTGATGGGCGGCGCGAAGGAATTCGAGCGGCGGCTTGACGGATTCTTCGACACGGTCTTCTGGAAGCCGGAGCGCGGCAACAAGTCCATCCACGGCAACGAGCCGAGCCACCACGTGGCCTACCTCTACAACCGCGTGGGCGCCTACGACAAGACGGCCCGCCGCGTGCGCGACATCCTCACGCGCAGCTACTCGACGGACCGCAAGGGCTTCGACGGCAACGAGGACTGCGGACAGATGAGCGCCTGGTACATTCTGAGCGCGCTCGGCATCTACCCGCTCAATCCGGCGGACGGCTGGTACGAGATCGGCTCGCCGCTCGTCGACCGCGCCACGATCCGCCTCGGCGCGCCCTACAAGCCCGCCACGCTCTTCCTCGTCGTGCGCAACCAGGCACTGGAAAACTGGCGCGTGAAGTCCGTCTCCTTCAACGGCAAGCCGCTCGCCGACCGCCGCATCCACCACAAAGACCTCGTGCGCGGCGGCGAGCTCGTCTTCGAGATGGACGGGAAAATTGAGGCGAGGTGGGCGTTGGCGCGCGCGAACGCGAAACGATAGACGAGCTGAGACATTGGAAAGGCTGTCCCCTTTTCGGGTGACATGCGCGGCAAGGCGAGTTATGGTAGAATTCTTTCCGTGAAATGCTGCCAATTGACATGCCTTGGCCTTGCGATCGGGTTGTCTGCGGTGGGAATCGCCGAGAAGGCGAAGGATTCCGCGCCGATGACGCGGCGTTGGACGACGCTCGACGGCCTGCACGAAAACGTCGTGACGGCGCTGTCGCGTTCGTCCGACGGCTACCTCTGGGTGACGACGCCGCTGGGCGTGGCGCGGTTCGACGGCGTGAAGTTCACCACCTACCTGCCACCTGATCTGCCCGAAGTGCCGCCGCCCGCGACGAACGCGGTTGCGCTTCCGCGCCTGCCCGGACGAAAGGTGCTGTGCGCGCTCGCCGAGTCGAACGGCGTCGTGTGGGTGGGGACAGACGGCGACGGCCTGCTGCGGCTACGTCCGCGTCTCGTCTCCCTTCGACATGAGATCCCCGCGACGAACGGCGTGGTACGGTTCACGGATTCCACAGGGCGTGTCTGGTCCGGCACGAGCGCAGACGGCATCCGCGTCGTTTCACGCAACGGAACCGAACGGCATTTCGGCACGCAAGACGGTTTTGACGCGCGGCAGGTCACGTCGTTCGCCGAAACGCCGGACGGAAGCGTCTGGGTCGGTTCCGACGGCGCGGGTCTCTGGCGCGTCACTGGCGACAAGATCAGCCGCCATCCTTGCCACGACGGGAAAGGGAACGATTTTGTACGAGCGCTCTTCTGCGACAGCGAGGGCTCGCTCTGGGTAGGCGCGCGCGGCGAGGCCATCACCTGTCTGCAGGACGGCAATCCTACGACCGTCGTCCTGAGGAAACTCGCCGGCGTCGAATCGATGTCGTTCTACGAAGAGCCGAAGGGACGCCTCTGGTTGGCGACTGACCGCTCGTTGCTTTCCTTTACGCTGAAGGAATTCAAGCGGAAGGCGGCGCGAATTGGTTCCAGCATCCGCGTGGAAACGCTTGGGCGCGAGGATGGATATCGGTTTTCCCCCAATACGTCGCTGCAGGTCTCACGCACGGCTTACGCCGCGCTCCTTGCGCAACCGCCACCGCGCATCGTCTGGGAGACGCCGAAACCGACCAAACCTTTCCCGCCCGGTACGGAGACGGTCTCCATTTCGTATACCGCCGACTCGCCCGGCATGGCTGATCGCGTCGTGTTCTCGCACCGCCTGTTGCCGCGGCGCGCGAAGTGGAATTTCGTGCGGCATTCGCGCACGGCAAACTTCTACAACCTGCCTCCTGGCGACTACAGGCTAGAGGTCGTTGCACGGCTGCCGTTTGGCGATCTCAGTCCGCCCGCCATATTCGAGTTCAGCATTGCGCCTCACTTCTACGAGACAACGGCGTTCATTGTCGGAACGAGCGTTTTCCTGCTGCTCGCGATATTTCTCGTCGTACGGGCCGTCTACCTCCGCCGAGTCCGGGCCAAGCTCTTGGCCGCGCGGCAACGCGACGTGCTTGCGGCGGAACGCGCGCGGATCGCCCATGACATCCATGACGATGTCGGCGCACGGCTGACGCGCGTCTCCTACATCACGGAAATGGCCACCGAGAAAGATCCAAGCATAGGCGAGGTGGCCGACGAGGTCCGCGACGTCATACGCGCGCTCGACGAGGTGGTGTGGGCCGTCGAGCCGCGCAACGACACGCTGTCGGCGTTCGCCGACTACCTCTACACCTACGCCGAGCGGTATCTCAACACGATGCACGTTCGCCTGCGGGCGTCGATCCCGTCGGAACTCCCAGTGGCCACCGTTACCAGCAGGACGCGGCATGCCGTCTTCATGTGCGTCAAGGAGGCGCTCAACAACATCGTCAAGCATGCCGCCGCCACGACGGCGTTCGTGTCGCTGTCCATCCACGGCAACGAGGTGCGCGTGACGGCGGGCGATGACGGCAAGGGCTTCGCGGGGTCGCGCGAGGGCGGCAACGGCCTCGCGAACATGCGGGAGCGCATGGCGGACATCGGCGGAACGTTCGCCGTTGGGCCGCGCGAAGGCGGCGGATGCGAAGTGGTGCTTTCGTTCAAATTGAATGGCAAGCCATGAAAGAAAAGAAATCCATCATCAAGGTCGCGCTCGTTGAGGACAACGCCGGCATCCGCAAGTCGCTCGAACGGCTCTTCGCGGAGAAGGACGACATCGAGATGACGCGCATGTTCGGAGACGGCGAGTCCGCGCTCGCGGAACTTGCCGCGCTCGCGCCGGACGTCGTGCTGGTGGACATCAACCTCCCCGGCAAATCCGGTATTGACGTCATCCGCGAGGCGAAGGCGGCGTTGCCGCAGGTGCAGTTCCTGGTGCTGACGGTCTACGACGACCCGGCACGCATCTTCCAGGCGCTGGCGGCTGGCGCGAACGGCTATTTGCTCAAGCGCGCCACGCCGACCGAGCTACTTGCGGCCATCCGCGATCTCTACAACGGCGGCTCGCCCATGAGCGGCTCCGTCGCGCGCAAGGTGGTGCAGTCGTTCCACCAGATGGGGACGGCTCCGAACGAGACGGATAACCTTTCGCCGCGCGAGAACGAGATCCTGCAGCTTTTGGCCGACGGCTACCTCTACAAGGAGATAGCGGAAAAGCTGTCCATCGGCATCGAGACGGTGCGCACCTACATCCGCCGCATCTACGACAAGCTGCACGTCCGCACCCGGACCGAGGCCGTCGTCAAGCACCTCACTCGCCGTTGAAAGGAGCTTGCAATTCAGCTGACGAGGCAGAGAAAGGTAGAGATCCATGCGCATCGTGCAACGTACAAGGATTGCCATCGTCCTGATCGGAATCGCATACGGCATCCATGCCGCAGAATTCCAGTTCAACGTGCAACCGGGCGGACGATATCTGGCGGTTCCTGTGGAAAGTGGTGCCCCAAAGATACTGCTGGAGATATTCGAGAACGGAAGGCGCTTGACGTACGATGCCGTCGAATGGGCCCGCCGCGATCCTACGTGGGTCGGTTCTCTTGACCTCGGCGAAGTCAAGGGCCGAACGTTAAGGTTTCGCTTCTCGGGGACGGAACTGCCGTCCATCTCCGCACGCGACTTGGTGTTTGCCGACAGACGTTTTCCTGGCGCTAAAGGGCAATATGCCGAATCGTGGCGTCCACAGATACACTTCACGCCGCCGACTGGCCGGCTAAACGATCCGAACGGGCTCTCCTATTTCAAAGGCGAGTGGCACATGTTCTACCAGCATAGTCCGTTTACGCTCGGAAGAGGCCCAAAGCATTGGGGTCATGCCGTTTCGCAAGATCTGGTCCATTGGCAGGATTTAGGGGATGCGCTTGCGCCAGACGATTCCGGGAGGATGTTCTCCGGCAGCGCCGTAACGGATTTCGCGGACACGGCTGGCTTTGGCAAGAACGCGCATGTGCTGATCTACACGTGCGCAGGGGATACGTTCGATTTGTTCACCCAGCGTATTGCCTGGTCGCATGACGGACGAACCTATACCAAGTGGCCAAAGGCCGTCATAGAGAACCGGCCGGACGCCAATCGCGATCCAAAGGTTTTCTGGTATGCTCCCGGCAAACATTGGGTCATGCTCGTCTATGGCGAGGTGGCAAAGCTACGCCACGGCATATCGTTCTTCACGTCTCCCGACCTGAAGAACTGGACGTGGGCAAGTTGTGTGCCGGGAGACTTCTTTGACAGCGGGTGTTATCTATACGAGTGCCCCGACATGTTCGAGATGCCCATCGAGGGCGAGATGGCAACTCGCTGGGTACTGACGGCGGCGAATCGGCAATACGCAATCGGCACGTTCGACGGGCAGATGTTCGTGCCGGAGGCCGAGAGGCTGGAGCAGATGCGTCCGGTGGGCAATGTCAGCACCCCCGTCTATGCGTGGCAGACATTCTCGGATGTGCCTGATGGACGGCGCATACAGATTGCATGGAGTAAATACGACCCACTTGCTGGCGGAAACACGGCAACGATGTTCAATCAGGCGATGACCCTGCCTATGGAACTGAAACTGGTTCGAACGGACACAGGCCTGCGATTGTCGCGTTTCCCTGTGAAAGAACTCGAGTCCCTGCGTAAAGGGCCTCCAATGTCGCTGAAAGATTTCAATGGAGAGCTTGTGGAGATCAAGTTCTCGTGCGTGCCGGTTGCCGACGCCGTAATAGCGTTAGACCTGCGCGGTATCAAGATTGAATATAGAGCCATTCAACATACACTGTCTGTTAATGGCCAATCGACTGCATGGAATCTGGACGCGGAAGGACGACTTGGTCTGCACATATTCATTGACCGCGTGGGGCTTGACGTATTCTCGCTGGATGGTTTTCAGTACATTCCCATGCCAAACATAAAGCCCAACCCATCAAAGACGCGCCTTTCCTGGAAGGCTAGCGGCATGAAGCAATCAGTACGGGCAGTAATAGAACAGGCCTGGCACCTGAGGAGCGCCATGTGAAAATCGGCATGATTTTCGCGGCGGCGATTGTGCTGGCGGCTTTGTCCGCGCCATGCGACATCGCATCCGACACGTGGGTGGCGACGGACGGGCTTGGCCGTTCGCTCCCCACGGCGGCGGAGGCCGGTCTGCCCAGGACAAACCGTACGGTCGCGGTGTTCTACTTCATCAACCGTCCCACCGACGAAAACGTGCCGGGACCGTTCGACGTATCGAAGATCCTGTCGGCGGATCCAGACGCCCTGAAGAAACCGGACTCGCCTCTATGGGGTCCGATGTGCTGCAACCACTGGTGGGGCGAACCGCTTTTCGGCTACTACTGCTCGAACGATCCGTTCGTTCTGCGCAAGCATGCGCAGATGCTGGGTGACGCTGGTGTTGACGTCATCGTGTTCGACGTGAGCAACGGGCCGACGTTCGACGCCTCGTGGCAGGAGGTCGTCCGCGTGTTCGCCGATGTGCGCGCGTCTGGCGGGCACACGCCCCAGATAGCTTTTTTGTGTCCGTTCCCCGCGTACCCGCCGTACGGCTTGCGTGGCGGCGAGCTGCGGCATCTGTGGAGAACGCTCTACGAGCCCGGCATCCATCCCGAACTCTGGTTCCGATGGAAAGGAAAACCGCTTGTCATCGCCCATCCTGCATACGCCGCCTCGGAGCCGGTGGCGAGCGGCTTCGGCCCGGGCGGGAAAGGCAAGCTCGTCGCCGAGCGGCTCGCGCCCGGACATGCGCTCGGACAATCGTTCGCCGCCAAGGCGCCGTTCGGGAACATACGCATCAGCACTCCCACGTTCGGTTCGCATCCGGATTCCGCGGCGACGATGCGTTTGCGCAAGGACGGTCCGAAAGGCGCGGTTGTGGCGGAGCAACGTTTCACCAACATCGCCGACAATGCGTCGCTTGTCATGAAGCTGGCGAACTCGTGTCCGGCGGGGCGTTACTTCATCGAGCTTGCCGAGCCCGCTTCATCCGTTGGCTGGTGGACCTTGAGAGCCGCAAAGAAAGACCTCGACGGGAAGGCGTACCGGGATTGCGTCCCTTGCGAGGGAACAAGAATGTTCTGCGCCTGGGGCGCGGAGGACGAAGATTCCAGGCGGATACGCGAATTCTTCGCGTTTAGACGTCCGCTTGCCGGTTACCGTGGAGAAGACGCGAAGGCGGGCGGATGGCCATGGCTGGAGGTCTATCCGCAACATGTCTACAGGGGGCTGGACGGGGAGGACGAGATGATGGCCGTCTCTGTGGCGCAGAATGCCAGTCCGGCTGGAAAGTGCGCGATGAGCGCGCCTGGCGCGATGGGGCGGCGCTGGCATGGCGGCGCAAACGATCCGCGTCTTGCGCAGTTGGCGTTGGGACCGAATTTTCAGGAGCAGTGGGACTTGGCATTGAAGGCTGCGCCGCCGCTCGTTTTCGTGACGGGATGGAACGAATGGCGCGCGATGCGCCTGCCGGAATGGAACAACTACCGGAATGAAGCGGGCGTGTTCTGCGACCAGTTCAATCCCGAATTCTCGCGCGACTGCGAACCTGTGAAAGGGTTCTGGGGCGACGCGTACTACTGGCAGCTCGTAGCCAATGTCCGCCGGTACAAGGGCGTGCATGAAATACCGCCGACGGTCTCGCGTCCGATCCGCATCGACGGCAACTTCGACGACTGGCGGGACGTGCAGCCTGAGTTCCGCGACACCGTCGGCGACGAAGTGCGGAGGGATTTCACCGCGCACGGGACGAAGGCCGGACGTTATGTGGACATGTCCGGACGCAACGACATCGTGGCCGCGAAGGTCTCGCGCAATGGGAACGACATCTGTTTCTATGTGCGGACACGAGAGCCGATGACGGCACCAGGCGGCCAGGACTGGATGAAGCTTTTCATTGACGCAGACCGTTCCGCCGCCACAGGCTGGCTGGGGTACGATTTCATGGTGGAACGCGCGATGGCTGAGCGAGGCGGAAGTCATGCCGGACGAACCGTCTTGCGGATGCACGAGCCGGGCAAGCGGACGGGCATGTTCTCATGGTCGACGCCGTTGGCGGAAGTGTCTGCCGCATGGTCTGGGAAAGAGATGGAGATTGCCGTTCCCGCATCGGCGTTCAGGGGGCGGCTGCTTTCAGACGGGTTCGATTTCAAGTGGGAAGACCATTCGCTCCAATCATACGACTGGACGGATTTCACGCTTCACGGCGACGCCGCCCCCAACGACCGCTACAACTTCCGCGTTCTATTCCGAGGCGGTTGAATTTTAAAACAACCAGAGAAAGGTAGAAATCCATGACAACAGGAAAAGCACGAATGATAAGATTGCACGGCCTTGCCAAGATTGGCGTGGTTCTGTGCTGTGGAATGGCGTATGCTTCGCCGGTGGGCGACGCCATCGGGCCGTACGTCGACGGCGGAGAGCTGCCGGGCGCGGTGTCGGTCGTGGTGGACGCGAAGGGGAAGGCGACCGTCGACTGCCGCGGCTACGCAGACCTTGAGGCGAAAACGCCGATGCGGCCCGACTCGATCTTC
>JAFRNO010000232.1 GCA_017430155.1 Kiritimatiellia bacterium
GTTACCTATCCTGTCGAAGTTGTGATTGAGGAAGTCAGCGTGAGAGGGGTCAAATGAAATTTGATCGGACTAGGTTTCTGAAGTGCGTCATCGTCGGCGCATTCATTGCGGCTATCGTAGTAGGAGGTGCCTATGGCATATTGTTGTATAAGACACGCAACAACCTTCTTGACACGTGGGGATTCGCAAGGCAAACGAAGCAGGAAATTGTGCCCGGTCTTTATCTTTACTGTACGAACGGTCGCGATGCGATGCTTGGTGATGCCGATGGAGTAGGGTTGATTGAGGGGAATATTGACAGGTATGCTGTATCGGGGACGAAGGTGTACATTGCTGTTAAAAAGGATGGAGAGACCGAAAAAACATACGTGGTTGAGAAGGTTAACGGGGGATGTTTCAGATTTATGAGCGTAGATAAAGTCAATGGCGTGGAATGGAAGAACTCATTTTAGAAGTATGCGCAGGCGTTGTGGGGGGGCGATTTGTAAACGGGCGAGACGCCAGGTTCGCAGTAAGCCGCCAAGATGGCGGCTCTCCATATGGGGAGCCGCCGTCCAGGCGGCCAGTCTCCCGTGGGGGCTAGCGGAGGATTGCCACGAGGAACGAACGGGGCGGTAGCTCGGAGGGGAAGGGGACAGATGCGTCGGTGCGGTCGTTGTCGGTGATGCGGCAGGCGGCCACGGTGCGTCCCTGGAAGTCGCAGACGAGCGGGATCGCCTTGTCGGAGTCGTTCGCGAGCATGACGGCGGCGTCCTTCACTCCCTTGGCGGCGGCGACGTACAGGTTCTTGTCGCCGGTCGCCTGCGCGGCGACGGCGGTGCCGCGCTTACGCAGCTCGTTGAAGGCTGTGAAGGCGTAGTACGCCTTGTGCGGCTTGTAGGTGAGCGGGTTGAAGAGGGGCGAGTAGTTGCCGACGCCGCAGCGCGCGTCGTAGATGCAGGCCACGTCGCACGGTCCGTTCTGGAGGGCGAGCAGCTCGGCGGCCACGCCGGCCGCCTGAAGGGCTGAGCCGAGGTTCTCATGCTTCACGTAGGGAAGCCACTCGTTGAAGACGCGCTCGCACTTGTCGGCGGTGAAGCCGTACTGGTTGAGATGCTCGTCCGCGAAGCGCACCTGGCGCATCGCCTCCGTGGGGGCGGAGTAGGAGTGGTAGGAGAAGAAGTCGAGCGGCCACTTGTTGTCGCGGGCCGCGGCGAGGAACTTGTGTGAGCACTCGACGAAGTACTTCGTGCGCGGCGAGGAGTTGGCGGCGGGGACGTTGTCCGAGCCGACGCCCGCGTAGAAGCCGCAGTGTCCGTAGCCGCCGATCTTGAGGTGGGGGAACTTCGCCTTCAGGTAGGGGGCGACGGTGCCGTAGAGCTTCATGTATTCGGTGAAGGGTCCGCGGAACATCGGGTTGCGGTTGTCGTCGGGATGGTTCTCGGGCTCGTTCCAGATCTCCCAGTAGGTGATCTTCATCTTGAAGCCGTCGGCCCAGCCCTCGGTGTAGTGCCGGATCACGTGCTCGCAGATGCGTCCCCACTTCGCGTAGTCCTTGGGCGGCAGGATGTTCATGGGCGGGTAGCCGCGCGAGACGAAGTTCTCGATCGTCACGCCGAGGCGGAAGAAGGGCTCCACGTTGTACTTGTCGAGCGCCTTCAGGAGGGAGTCCGTGTAGGCGAAGCGGTAGCTTTTCGGGTCGTTCTCGTCGGCGTCGAAATTCGGGAAGATCACCGGGATGTCCACGAACAGCCCGCCGCCGAGCCAGCCGCCCACGTCGTGGAGGCGCGAGTAGGGGATGCCGGCCTCTTTGAGGTAGTGGAACATCGGGTAGTCCGCCAGCTTGCCGACGAGCGGTGGCTGGCCGACGCCGTTGACGGGCTTTACTGGCCCGACGGTCTTGCCGAAGTCGACCTTCACTTCCGCCGCAGGGGCGCAGACCGCTGGTTTGATGGTGACGTGGGAAACCGCGGGGCGGATGGCGCCCATCTGCTCGTAGAGGTCGTCGGCCTCTGCCTGCAGGACCGGGATGTCGTCGCGGCTGGCCTGGTAGCCCTCCACCCACCTCTTGACGCCGTTGTACCACTCGTTCTTCTTCTGCCTCTCCAGCCAGTTCGCGAGCCAGGCGTCCGCGGCCGCGCGGTCGTTCGCGTCCACCTTGTTGTCCTGGAGCATGATCTGCACGAGGATCACCTGGCGCAGGCGCGACTGGTTCTCCTGCAGACGGCGCATCGGGGCGGCGAGCGTCTGCGCACGCTTCTGGTTGGGCGTGTCGAGGAGGGCCACGTTCACGCCGGCGGCGAAATCGTCGGCCGAGAAGGTGCCGACCTTCGTGCCGTCGAAGGCGAGGTCGTAGTTGCCGGCGGCGAGGCCCGTGACGGCGAGGACCTCCTGGTTCAGACGCTCGGTGAGCGGATAGAACGCGGCGGCCTTCTCGTATTCGGGCAGCTTCGGGAAGGGGAGCGCCTTCGGCGCGTAGGTGAAGGCGACCTCGTTCGGGGTTGCGCGGAGCGCGGTGACGGCGGCGTTCATCGTCTCGCCATACCCCACCTTGGCGACCGTTCCCTTGGCGGCGTTGATCTGCACGCGCGCGACGAGCGGCGAGATGTGCATCGCGTCGAGGATGAGCGCGGCCATGATGAGGTGCCCCTCGCTGCCGGGATGGACGCGGTCCGCGCAGAAGTGGTAGTCCGCCGCATGGTTCTTGAAGAGCTGCGTGAGCGGCGCGTGGAGCTCCACGAGGCCGAGGTTGTGGGCGGCGGCGAGGTCGCGCACGGCCGCCGCGCAGGAGGCGAGGCCGGGGTCGTTGCAGAAGGGGAGGTTCGCCTTCTCGAACACGCCGTACTGGTCGTAGGGCGAGGGCGTCATCAGGACGGTCTTGACGCCGGCCGCGAGGAACCTCTCCGTGAGCTTCGCCATGTTCGCGCGGTAGCCGTCGACGGCGCTCTGGCGCGCGGCGGCCTCCTTCTCGGACGGCTCGGCGCTCTTCCAGCAGTTGCGGTTGATGTCGTTCATGCCGAACATGAGGAACGCGCGGTCCACCTTGAAGGACAGGATGTCGCGGTCGAAGCGGTTCAGCCCGCCGCGCGCCGTGTCGCCGCTGCGTCCGCCGTTGATGAGTCGCACGTTCGAGCCGGGGTGGCGCAGGTCCTGGAAGGCCTGGAGGTAGTAGATGAACTTGCCGCCGTGGGTGATCGAGTCGCCGCAGAAGAGCACGCGCTCGCCGTCCGCGAAGCGCCCCACCGCGCCCGCGTCGCACGTCTTCATCACGAAGTCGCGCAGGAAGTAGGCGGACGGGCGCACGCCGCCGCCGTGGTTGCCCTCCGTCTCGTGGAACTCCGTCTTCGGGTAGCCGCAGCTGCGGAGCGACGCGGCGAGCAGCTCGTTCTCCTCCACGCGGCACTTCCACTCCACGTCGCGTCCGCCCGTGAGGAAGCAGGCGGGCGGCAGGTTCGCGCCGCCGGCGAAGGCGAGGGGCGCCCATTCGTCGATCTTCGGCTGGAACTGCGGGTCGGCGTCGCTGAAGCCGACCTTGCGCACGTTGAAGTGCTTGGTCATCTGCCCCGTCATCGGGGCGATGCCGGCGAGGTCGGCGGGGGCGTGTCCGTACTTGGCGAGCCACTTTGGGTCGAGGCCGACCATGGCGGTGAGGTAGCCGCCGCCGGAGATGCCGGTCACGAACACCTTCTTGGGGTCGCCGCCGTAGCGGGCGATGTTGTCGAGCGTCCAGGCGACGGCCGCCGCCGCGTCGGAGATGCACTCCTCGGGCGTGGCGGTCTCGCCGGTCTTGTCGTTCTTGAGAAGGCGGTAGTTTGCCCCGACGAACGCGACGGGGTCCCTGTCGGCCGCCTCGTCGGGCCAGCGCGCGAAGTGTTTGTTGCCCTTGACGAGTCCGCCGCCGTGGAAGTTGACGACGGTGGCGAAGTTGGTGACGCCGTCGGGCCACTTGACGTCCAGGACGCAGCGCGGGGCGGCGTCCGAGTAGCGGATGTCCTTTTCGACGTTGAAGGTGAGGCCGAGGGCGGTGAGGCCGAGGGCGAGGGCGAACGACATGATGAGCTGTTTTTTCATGCCGCACAGTATACCATAGTTTCGCGGCTTGCGGCGACTGTTTGGAAATGGTACAATCTCCGCGCATGCAGCAAAAACCGAGGAGTGCGAGTCATGAGGTCCATTTTCTTTTCACTGGCGGCGCTGGCCGCCTGTTTCTCCTGCCGTGCGGCTGACGGGGACGGCCTTCTCCCCACGGGCGGGTTTCGCATCCGCGACCCGTTCGTGCTGGCCGAGAATGGCACGTATTACCTCTACGAGGCCAAACCGTGGAGCGGCGGGCGCGGCGTGAACGTGTTCACGTCGAAGGATCTCAAACGCTGGACGCCGAAGGTGCCGGTGATGGAGCTGCCCAAGTCCAGCACATGCACCACGGTCTGGGCGCCCGAGGTGCACAAGTACAAGGGCAAATACTGGCTGTTCGCCACGCTCACGTTCCCCGCCGATCCGTCGCGTCCGCTGAAGCGCCTGGACGACCCCGGGCACAAGGCCCCGGGCACTCCGCAGCCGCGCGGCGTGTGGGTGTTCAGGGGCGACAGCCCGATGGGGCCGTTCACGCCGGTGAAGGAAGGTTCCGTCACGCCGTACGAGTGGATGTGCCTGGACGGCACGCTGTGGGTCGAGGGCGGCCAGCCGTGGATGGTGTTCTGCCACGAGTGGGCGCAGACGGGCAACGGGCGCATGATGGCCGCGCCGCTCTCCGATGACCTGTCGCGCTTCACGTCCGAGCCCGTGGAGCTGTTCAAGGCGACGGACGCGCCGAACGGCGGCGTGGTGACGGACGGGCCGTTCCTCTGGCGGGAGAAGGGCTGCGGCCTGCGGATGATCTGGTCGAACATGCTGAAGGGCAAGGGCTACTGCGTGATCCAGTGCCGCTCGAAGACCGGCAAGGTGACGGGCCCCTGGTACATGCACACGCCGCTCTACGCGCACGACGGCGGGCACGGCATGCTCTTCCGCACGTTCGAGGGCGAGCTCATGCTCGCGCTCCACCAGCCGAACGCCAGCCCCGACGAGCGGATGCGCCTCTATCCCCTCTACGCAACGTGGGAGGGCCTCGCACGGGCGGACTGGCAGCCGTTCGGCCCCGCGTGGCAGGCGCAGTGGACGCCTGCGTTCGAGGCGGCGATCGACGCGCGCATCGAGCGGCACCGCAAGGCGGACGCCGTCGTGGACGGCCTGCCGCCCGGCGCGGAGGTGAAGGTGGAGCAGACGTCCTCGCAGTTCCTCGTGGGCTGCAACATGTTCAACTTCGACCAGCTCGGGTCCGACGCCCTGAACGCCGAGTACCGCGCCGCCTTCACGAACCTCTTCAACGCGGCCACGCTCGCCTTCTACTGGAAGAACATGGAGCCGAGGGAAGGGCAGTTCCGCTTCGAGTCGGGTCCGCGCGACCAGCCGGAGTTCTGGAACGCGTTCGACCATGAAAAGGACGACGCGTACAAGCTCGTGGAATGGCGCCGGCCCGCCCCCGACCGCCTGATCGAGTTCTGCAGGGCGAACGGCGTGGCCATGCACGGCCACGCGCTCATCTACGTGGCCTGGTCGCCGGACTGGCTGTGGAAGGTGGCCACCACGCCCGAGAAGGCCCGCCACTGGTACGACCGCCACATCTACGACATGGCGCTCCACTACGGCGACGCGATCCCGCAGTGGGACGTGGTGAACGAGAGCCTGAACCGCGACTCCACGCGCGAGAGCCCCGACGACGCGAAGAACTGGTTCACGGGGCGGCGTCCGGGCGTGGTGCTGCCGCCCGACTACACGCTCCGGGCGTTCGAGCTGGCCGACCGCCTCTTCCCGAAGAACGTGCGCCTCGCGGTGAACGACGCCTGGACGGTCGCGAACGACGCCTACGCGGCCTTCGCGCAGAAGCTCATCCGCGACGGCGCGCGCGTGGACGAGGTCGGCTACCAGAAGCACATCTTCAATCCGCGCGACCTGCTGTCCGTGGCCTCGGGCTTCCCCTGCCTCACGAACAGCCAGACGTGGGACGTGGCGGACGAGACGAACCGCCTCGCCGAGATCGACGCGCGCACGTCCCGCCCCATCCATATCAGCGAGGTGACGATTCCGTCCCCGCGCGGGCTCGCCGGCCTCACGGACGCGGAGGCCGACGCGATCCAGGCGAGGGTCGCGCGCGCCTACTACCGGCTCTGGTTCTCGTGGCCCAGCGTGGAGCGCATCACCTACTGGAACCTCGTGGACGGCCTCGGCGCGAAGAACGAGCGCATGAGCTCCGGCTGGTACAACCGGGACATGACGAAGAAGGCCGTGTGGCACGCGATGGACCGGCTGTTCAACCACGAGTGGCGCACGCGCCTGACGGCGAAGGCCGACGCCTCCGGGCGACTCTCCTTCCGCGGGTTCAAGGGGCGCTACCGCCTCACCTGGCGGCGTGCCGACGGCACGACCGAAACCCGCGAGCTGAACCTCGAACGCTGAAAAACGGCGTTGCCGTCTGGCCCGTGTTTTTGCTATAATTGCGTCAAAGCGCAAATAAGGGAAGCTTGCCATGGCACGAACGATTAAATTGCTCATCAGCACAGCCTTCTCGCTCGCCGCGATGGCGCTGCATGTCGCGTCCGCCGAGACGTGGTACTGGAGCCCGAAAACGAAATCGGGCAATTACTACTATTGGAACGCAAACAACTGGACGAA
>JAFRNO010000233.1 GCA_017430155.1 Kiritimatiellia bacterium
CCTCGTAGCCCAGGGCGGCGAGGTTCGCCGCTGCGCGGTCGGCGGCGGCGGCCTGGCGCTTCCGGGCAAGGGGCGCAAGGCGCTTTGCCTCGGCGGACAGCACCATCTGGCGCAGCCCCAGCTGCGCGGCCAGGTCCTCCGGCGCGGCGTCCGCGCGGACGGCCTGCAGCACCTTTGCAGTGCCCCGGAAATGCCCCTGCATGTCGCAGACGTACGCCTTGCCGCCGTCGAGCGGGTTGACCCACACGCGGTACTCCGCGCCGCGCGCGAGCAGCCTGCCGCCCGCAATCGCGGCCACCGTGAGGCGGACGCCGACGTTGGGGTCCTTGTACACGAGCTGCATGTTGCCCGTGACCTTGGCCGTGCAGCACAGCTCGCTGCCGAGGATGAGCGGGGCCAGGTATTCCGGCGCGGGCTTCAGCACGCCCTTCGACTTCTCCCACGCCTCGCGCGGAGAAAGCCGCGCCTCGCGGTACTCGGCAATCCCAGCCTTGACGAGCGCCGAGACGGCCCCCGCCTCCTCCGGCGACATCTCGGCCATGGCCTTGACCGACCGCCACGACGCCTCGGACTTCAGCCGGAACTCGCCCTTGACGAAGCCGCATTCCTCCCATCCCTCGAGCGCGTGGTCCGTGCGCAGGTCGATCGCCTCGTGCGCCCGGTCGATGGCCCGCGAGAACTCCGTCCACGAGAGGAACGGCGTCCGGACCTTGTCGACGGGGAGGTTCGAGATCACGGCGAGCGCGGCGAGCCTCTTCGCCTCCGCGACCATCGCGCCGGTCTCCTCCGGCTGCACGCCGCGCCCGCCGCCGATCTCGCCCAGGACGTGCCCCAGCGCGTTCTTCAGCGTGGCGTGCATCTGCTCGACGTGCGGCTTGTTGCGCGGGTTGCCCTTGGCCGCGCCGTCGTGCAGACCCCTCGCGAGCGGCGCGTTCGCGAGCGCGCCCGTGCGCCACTCGACGGGTCCCTGCCCCTGCGCCTCGCGCCAGGCGTTGACGAGCTTCAAGGCCGCCTCGAACTCGGCATCCGCCTTCGTCGTGCCGCGCTCGCCCACGAGCACGACGCGTTCCGGCGGCAGCCCGGAGACGCAGATCGCGTAGTGGTACACGTACTTCGCCCACGCCGCGCGCAGCGTCTCGCGCGTGCCGTCGGCGCGCTCGCGGATGGGCTTCGCGAGATGGCAGATCACGTGCCCTGTCAGCACGTCGATCGCCGCGAACTCCACGACGCGCTGCGGCTCGCGGTTGCCGGGGTACATCACGGCGTGCTCGTACCACATGTCGTCGAACTCGATCACCTGGCAGCAGTTGAGCCCCGCGCGCGTCTTGCGCACGGTGAGCCCGAACCGGCTCTTCGCCTCGGCCATGCCGTGGTGCGCCGCCACGAGCGCGAAGTCGTCCGGCTTGAACTTGAGCAGGTTACGGAAGCTCCACCCGGGCGGCGGGTTGCGCTCGCTCCACGGGCACGGCTCGCCCTCGCTCGGCAGGAACCCGCGCAGGTTGAGATACACGTCGCGCCACGTGCCCACGCCCGGGATCTCCACGCCCGCGCAGAACTCGCGCACGAGACGCCGCCACGCCGGGCGCATCTTGCGCCGGTTCTCCAGCACGAGCGTCTGCCAGTACTCCACGAACGCCTCGTTCGCGACGATCCCGCGCACGCTCTCGCGCTTGTACTTGCCCGGCACGAGACTCCACACGCCCTCGTTGCGGAAGTCGTCCAGCTTGCGGTAGAGGCTCTTGAGGGATAGGCCCTTGTAGCCGAGCGGCTCGAGACGCGCCGCCATCGCGGCGGCCGCGGCCTTCTTGTCGCGCGCCTGGGCGAACACGGCGAGCGCGTCCGCGAACGAGAGGATCCGCGTGGCGGCCTCGCCCGGCATGACGGAAAAGAGCAGGTCGATCTCGGCGGTTGTGATTGGCGAAAGGTCGTTCATCGCTTGCCCTCCGTGGCCGTGGTTTGGTATAATCTGTGCATGGAAATGAAAGACATCCTTGACAATTGCGTGGACGTGATGTCCGAACATCTGAAGAGAGGTTCGACACTTGAACTTTTCAGGTCATTGTACAAGTGGCCGCTAGATGACGCCGAAAACATAATCATAAACATCTCGAGAATCGACCAGCACACGAAAGCAGCCCTTCTTATGAAGATAGACCGGGCGCTGATGGATTCGGCTAAAATACCTGAAACGGCAGGCGAAGCCTTGATGTTCCGCCTCAGGCTGGAAAATGCAATACGCATGCTCACCATCCTCTCCAAGGCCAAAGTGCCTTGCGAATTAAAGACCACAATCCCCGAAGAGGCCGTCTGCTGGGCCTTGACGACCTTATGGACGGGAAGCGGAATCCAGTGGGTCTATCGCACAGCTTCAGCATTCTGCGAAGGGAAGCAGTCTGCGCTTCCGTGGCCACTCCCGGCTTGACGTTGTCGTTCACAGCTCGGCCTCCTTCAGAAGACGTTTCTCGAGCGCCTTGGCCGCCTTCTTGGAGAGGTCGGCGAGCAGCCCGGCGACGGTCGCCAGGTGGTCGCCCGAAAGCCGGTGGAACATGTCGCGCCCGGCATCGAGCTGCACCAGGTTGTCCAGCGATCCCTTCGCCGACGCCCAGATCACGGACTCGTGCTCCGCGACGGCCTTCAGCTCTGCCGCCACGTCCTCGC
>JAFRNO010000234.1 GCA_017430155.1 Kiritimatiellia bacterium
AAGAGATACACAATGCCCATGCCGGCGATCATCAGCACGAGGCCCTGTCCTATTACTGCCATCTTAATTTTCCTCTCGGGTGAAAAACGGGTAAGGAGTATATCAAAACCGGATGCGGAATTCAATCGGGAAAAACAAGGCGCCGCCGTGCGGACACGGCGGCGCCTGTGCGTCAACTCGCGAAGCGACCTTAGGCTTTCTTCGCAATCTCGACGATCTGCTTGAATCCCTCGGGATCCTGGATCGCGATTTCGCTGAGCATCTTGCGGTTGATCGCGACGTTGGCCTTGATGAGGCCCGCGATGAACGCGCTGTAGCTCATGCCCTCGGCGCGCGTCGCGGCGTTGATGCGGGCGATCCAGAGCTGGCGGAAATCGCGCTTCTTCAGCTTGCGGTGGATCGTCGCCATGCGGCGGGCGCGGTCGACGGCCTCGGTCGCGGTGCGGAAGGTCTTGGAGCGGTGGCCGCGGAAACCCTTCGCCAGTTCAAGGCGCTTGCGGCGGCGTTCGCGGGATGCGGGGGCGTTTGTAGCACGTGACATGGTTCATTCCTCCTTAGGCATACGGTTGCATGCGGTGCATGGTCTTCTCGACGGTCGCGTCGGTGACGGTTCTGCCACGGAGATTGCGCTTGCGCCCGCGGCTCTTGTAGCCGTTCAGGTGGGCCTTGCCACCCTGGGAACGCATGACCTTTCCCGTAGCCGACATTTTCATGCGCTTCGTGGCGCACTTCTTCGTTTTCATCTTAGGCATTGTTGTGTCCTTTTTGCTCTCTCCTTACCGGCCAGGCAGTCGGTTACGGCCTGGTCCAGACGGAAAATTGACGGATAGTATATCGGATTCCGACTCGGAAGTCAAACTGGAATGACCAAAATTCCAAAATTCGGCACCCGTGGTAGGGCCCGCTCGCCGAGCGGGCCGGGATTTGCGGTCGCCTCGGCGAGGCGACCCGACCCATTGGCGGCCCCTTTATGCCTTGGGCGCAGCGGGGGCGGCGGGGCGCGGGGGGACCTTGAACTCCTCGGGCTTGAAGCGGTAGACCTCGCCGCGGTCCGCCGAGACGTTCGCCGCCAAGACGGCGACCGCGCTCTCGTAGGCGAGCTCGCAGGGGCAGTTGAGGGGCGTGCCGTGGCGGCAGGCCGCGAAGAAGTTCTCGAGGTGCGGCATGTGGGCCGGCTTGTTCATCGTCACGGCGAGGGCGTTGCCGTTCGCCTGCGCGGAGATGCGCGTGTCCACGGCGATGTCCTTCGTGACCTCCTTCTTGATCTTGTCTCCCTCGCTCGGCAGGATCCAGCCCTTGTCGATGAACTTCTGCCAGTCGGCGTCCGACAGGCCGCCCTGGCGCAGCTCGCGCTGCACGGTGTTGCCGCGCGCGGAGATCTCGGCGATCGTGAGCGAGGCGTTCACGCCCATGAACTGCTCGTAGAAACCGCCGCGCGCGTTGGAGGAGATCACCTGGTAGATGGCCTCGTTCTTCGTGCCGTCCGGCATCTTGAACTCGTAGATGCAGTACATGCGGTCGTAGGCCATGCGCGGCGGGTTGAACGCGTCCTTGCCGCCCACGGCACGCACGCTCGACGGCGGCACGCCCCACGCCCAGATGAAGAGGTCGATCTGGTGCGAGCCGAGGTCCACCATCGACCCGCCGCCGTACTTGTAGAACCAGCGCCAGTTGAGGTACTGCTCCGCGTTCTCGTAGCCGTACTTCGTGAGGATCTCCTGCTTCGGGGGACGCTTCACGCTGAAGAACGGCGCGAGCGTGCGGTTCCACTGCGCGTACGCCGTGGTGATGCGGCCGAGCATGTGCGGCACGACGTTCTCGAAGCAGTGGCGGTAGCGCGGGTTCGAGCGGCGCTGGTGGCCGATCTGGAGCAGCTTGCCCGTCTCCTTCTGCACACGGCACATCTCGGCAGCCTGCTCGAGCTTGTTGCTCATCTCCTTCTCGCAGTAGACGTGCTTCCCCGCGCGGAGGCAGGCGCACGTGTGCTCGCAGTGCATCCAGTCCGGCGTCGCGATCACCACCGCATCGATGTTCTTGTCCTCCTTCGCGAGCATCTCGCGGTAGTCCTCGTACGTCTCCACGGCCATGCCATAGGACTTGAAGAACTGCTTCGCCTGCTGGCACTGGAACTTCCAGATGTCGCACACGGCGCGCACGCGCACGCCGGGGATGCGCACGAGCGACGCGGACAAGACGCGCGCCTCGGCGCCGAAGCCGATGAGCGCGACGTTGATCTGGTCGTCCTTCGGACCGATGGTGCCCTCCTCGGCGTGGAGGATGTTGAAACTCGGCAGGAAGGCGCCGACGGCGGCGGCTCCCTTCACGAAATTGCGACGGTTCAAGCTGAATTCCATCTTCTTTCCTTCATGTGTCCTGTTCGCGTCATTTTACCAAAACCACGGCGCACACGCAAGCCCGCACGAGCGCACGGGAGGGCGAGCGTCCTCGCGAGCCGTAGCCGGGAGGGCGAGCGTCCGCGCGAGCCGCACGGGAGGGCGAGCGTCCGCGCGAGCCGCACGGGAGGGCGAGCGTCCTCGCGAGCCGCTTATCGCGCGTCACCCGTCACCTCGTCCTGGTCCACGCAGATGAAGTGCTCGGTG
>JAFRNO010000235.1 GCA_017430155.1 Kiritimatiellia bacterium
AGGTCAGACCTGTTTTCGCAACGCGGATGCGGCGCGCGCAACGGGCGGGACGCCTCCAGTTGCGGGCAAGATGCTCGCCACCCCAGTTGCGGGCAAGATGCTCGTCCCAGAAGGGCGGCATTTATGGTATACTTTCCGCAACCGGCCAAAGGCCGGGGAAAGGACATGTAGAGATGAAAGTATTGAAGATGGTTGTCGCGCCGGCGGTGCTGGCGACGGCGTTCGCGGCGGGCGCGGCGGAGATCGACCTCGCGGGCACCTGGACGCTCACGCAGGCGGAGTCGAACACGGTGACGTGTCCCGGGGCGGTGCCCGGCGGCATCTACACGGCGCTCTACGAGGCGAAGCTCATCCCCGACCCGTACTGGGCGCAGAACGAGAAGCTCACCCAGTGGCCGAGCCGCGCGGAGTGGGACTTCGCGCGCACGTTCGACGTGCCCGCCTCGTTCGCGGCGAAGAAGGCCGTGTGGCTGCGTCTCGAGGACGTCGACTGCTTCGCGGACGTCTACGTGAACGGACAGAAGGTCGGCGAGACCGGCAACCGCTTCCAGCGCTACGACTTCGATGTGAAGCCGTTCCTGCGTCCGGGCGCAAACGAGATTCGCGCGCGCTTTCACTCGACGGAGAACATCTCCTACGCGGAAACGAACCACTACTCCCGCGCGTTCAACATCTGCAACGCGACCGTGAAGAAGATCAACCTCGTGCGCACCGTGCAGTGCCACGGCGGCTGGGACTGGGGCATCACGCAGATGGACACCGGCTTCATGGGCACGGTCAAGCTCATCGCGGTCGACGATGCCCGCCTCGACTACGTGTACACGGTCCAGAATTTCGCGCCCGACTACTCCTCCGTCGAGGTCGAGGTCACCGCGGAGGCGCTTGCGCCGGACGCGTGCGAGGTGGACTTCGCCGCGCGGATCGGCGAGGCGTCCGCCTTCCGCCGCGTGTCGCTCGCGCGCGGCGCGAACAAGGTGTCGCTCACGCTGAAGGTGGAGCGTCCGCGCCTCTGGTGGCCGAACGGCGCGGGCGACCAGCCGCTCTACGACTTCCGCGCGTCGCTCGGCGAGTCGTCGATTGCGCGCCGCATCGGCCTCCGCAAGCTCGAGGTGATCAACGACATGGACGCGGCTCCCGACCCCGTGGACGGCAAGAAGGGCCGCCAGATGACGATTGCCGTGAACGGCAAGCGCATCTTCTGCAAGGGCGCGGACTGGATTCCCTGCGACGCGTTCGAGAACCGGCAGGACGGCCACTACCGCCAGCTGCTCGGAGACGCGAAGGCGTCCCACATGAACATGGTGCGCGTGTGGGGCGGCGGCCAGTTCGAGCATCCCGCGTTCTACCGCCTCTGCGACGAGCTCGGCATCATGATCTGGCACGACTTCATGTTCTCCTGCGCCACCTACCCGGGCGACGAGCGCTTCCTCGCGGGCGTGCGACTCGAGATCCGCCACCAGGTGAAGAACCTGCGCGACTACGCGTCGATCGCGCTCTGGTGCGGCGACAACGAGTGCATCGGCGCGGCGAAGTGGTTCGACCGCGACGAGAAGGTCCGCAAGGAGAACGTGCAGCTCTGCGCCGCGCGCGCGAAGGAACTGGACGCGATCTGCCGCGAGTGCGACCCCACGCGCACGTTCTGGCCGAGCTCGCCGTGCCTCGGGCCGGGCAACTTCGGCGACGGGTGGAAGGACGACTCGTCCGGCGACATGCACTACTGGCGCGTGTGGTTCGGCGACGAGCCGTTCGACAACTACTACTCCGTGCGCCCGCGCTTCTGCAGCGAGTTCGGCTTCCAGAGCTACCCGTCCGTGGAGACGTCGCTCACCTACGTCTCGCCCGACCAGCTCAACCCCACCGCGCCCGACTTCTACTACCACCAGAAGTGCCCGAACGGCAACCGGTACATCCTCCGCACGATGATGCGCTACTTCCGCTTCCCGAAGGCGACGAAGTACGTGCACTACCTCTCGCAGGTTCAGCAGGCGATGGCCATCCAGACCGGCGTGGAGCACTTCCGCCGCACGATGCCGCGCTGCATGGGCGCGATCTACTGGCAGCTCTGCGACAACTGGCCCGTCGCCTCCTGGAGCTCCATCGAGTACGGCGGGAAGTGGAAGCACCTCCAGTACCACGCGCGCCGCTTCTACGCGCCGCAGACGATCCTCGTGGCGCCCGCCTACAAAGACAAGTCGACGCTTGAGGTCTGGGCCGTGAACGACGCCGACGCGCCGCTCGTCGGCACCGCGACCGTGGAGAACCGCGCGTTCGAGGGCGGCGTCATTGCCGCGCACAAGCTGTCGATGGACGTCCCCGCGCGCTCCGCGAAGTGCCTCGGCCGCTTCCCTGTCGACTCCTTCGGCACGGAGGAGGAGCGCACGCGGCGCTTCCTCGCGCTCGCGGCGGACGGCTGCCCCGACAACGACTGGCAGTTCCAGTTCTACTGCAACTCGCACCTCGGCGACGCGCACGTGACGGCCGAGCTCGCCGAGAAGGGCGGCGAGTGGACGGTGACGCTCTCGACGGACAAGCCCGCGTTCTTCGTGTGGGCGGACGCCTACGGCATCCGCGG
Source organism: Kiritimatiellia bacterium (assembly GCA_017430155.1). GTDB lineage: Bacteria > Verrucomicrobiota > Kiritimatiellia > RFP12 > UBA1067 > RUG572. Next base: position 2,573 of record JAFRNO010000235.1, read on the forward strand.
CACGTTCTCGGACGACTCGTTCACGCTGCTGCCGGGGCGTCCCCGTACGCTCGTGTTCACGAAGCGTCCGGGCGAGAAGGCCACGTTCGAGGATTTCCGCAAGGCGTTCTCGGTGACGCACCTGCGCGAGAGCTACGACTGAGGCCGACGGCTTTCCATGCGGCGCGCACGGGGTGCGCGCCCTACCGGTCGAGGTCGGTGAGGACCGCGAGAAGGGTGTCCATGTCGGCGTCGGTGCCGATGGAGATGCGCAGGCGCTCGCCCGTGCGCGGGCCGGGGAAGTAGCGCACGAAGATGTTGCGCTTGCGGAGCTCCTCGAAGATCTCGGCGGCGGGACGGTGCGCGGGTTTCGCGAAGAGGAAGTTCGACTGCGAGGGCGGCACATCCCAGCCGCGACGACGGAGTTCGTCGGCGGTGGCGTCGCGCGTCTTCTGCACTTTCGCGGCGTTGCGCCGCATCCACGGGAGGTCGGCGAGCGCGGCGAGGGCCACGGCCTGCGCGAGCGCGTCCACGTTGTAGGAGTCCTTCACCTTGTAGAGCGCCTCGATCAGGTCTTCGGGGCCCACGCAGTAGCCGAGGCGGAGCCCGGCGAGCGAGAATGACTTCGAGAGCGTGCGCATCACGACGACGTTCGCATTGTCCACGGCGGCCGCGAGCGGCATGCACGTCTCGTCCGCGAAGTCCGCGTACGCCTCGTCCACGAGCACCACGCCGGGGAACGTCTTCGCGAACGCGGCCA
>JAFRNO010000236.1 GCA_017430155.1 Kiritimatiellia bacterium
ACGCCCATGGGCCTCCACCCGGGCGAGCCGAGCGCGCTGCCGCCCGCGTGCTTCCATCCCGGGCAGTTCGTGCTGGACATCGTGCCCACCGTGACGTTCCCGCCCACGGCGGCGGCCGCGCGCGCGGCGGGCGCCACCGCCACGGACGGACTCGACTTCCTCGTGGGCCAAGGCGCGAAGTCGTTCGAGCTCTGGACGGGCGTCGCGGCCGACCGCGCCGCGCTGCGCGCCTCGCTGTCTTAAAAGTCAGGAGAACTTTTCTATGAACCACGGAATACACAGAATACACGGAAGTACGTATGTAATTGAGGATTATGATTCCGTGTATTCCGTGTATTCAGTGGTTTTGAAATTACCTCTGTGTTAAAAGTCAGAAAGGATTCTAATTCAACCAAATTGTTAACAAGGAGAAAAAGAAATGGAAATCATCATCTGCAAAACGAAGGAAGAGGCGAGCCGCAAGGCGGCCGACCTCGTGGCGGCGTTGCTGAAGGCGAAGCCGAAGGCCGTGCTGGGCCTCGCGACCGGCTCCACGCCGGTGCCGCTCTACCAGGCGCTCATCAAGGACTGCGCGGCGGGCAAGATCAGCTTCAAGCAGGCCAAGAGCTGGAACCTCGACGAATACTGGGGCCTCGCGCCCACGCACGACCAGAGCTACCGCTACTTCATGGACACGAACCTCTTCGACCACGTGGACATCGTGAAGAAGAACACGCACGTCCTGAACGGCCTCGCGAAGGACTGGCGCAAGGAAGTGAAGGCGTACGAGGCTGCGATCGCGAAGGCGGGCGGCATCGACCTCCAGGTGCTCGGCATCGGTTCCGACGGCCACATCGCCTTCAACGAGCCGGGCAGCTCGCTCGCGAGCCGCACGCGCCTCGTGTCGCTCACGCCCCAGACGGTGAAGGACAATTCGCGCTTTTTCAAGAAGGCGGCGGACGTGCCGAAGCAGGCGCTCTCGATGGGCGTCAGCTCCATCATGGAGGCGAAGCGCATCGTGCTGCTCGCGTTCGGCGCGAACAAGGCGGACGCGGTGAAGGGCGCGGTCGAGGGCGGCGTGTCGCAGTTCTGCACCGCGAGCGCGCTCCAGATGCACCCCGACTGCTGGTTCTTCTGCGACGCGGCCGCGGCCGCGAAGCTCAAGCTGAAGAAGTACTACGCCTGGCGCGCCGAAGAGGCGCTCAAGGCCGAGCTGGCTTAATTGCCGCTTTTCGCCGCCGCCATCACGTCGGCGATCTTCACGGGTGCGCCGCCTTTCCGCTTGGACTGCGCGGCCGCCTCGAGGAAGGCGTAGATCTCAATCGTTTCTTCCGCCGAGACGGGCACTTTGCCCGTCTTGAAGAATTTCAGGATCTCGACGAGCAGCGGCTTGTAGCCCTCGTACGTGCCCATGTCCACCGGCTTGCCCGCGCGGAAGATCATGCCGCCGTACGCGGAGCCCTTCTTCTTATAGCTCAGCGCGCGCATGACGCCCAGGCGTCCGTCCGCCCACGTGCCCACGGCTACGTCCTCGGTCTCGTTGCCCGTGCAGCGCACCTCCACGCAGCCCGTGCCCATGATCGTGAAGAGCGGCTCGGCGCCGTGGATCGCGTACCAGTAGAACTCGCTCTGCGTGGGCTCGAACTGGTTGGGCGTCCAGCAGTCCGCCCCGCGGATCGGCCCGAGCTTGCCGTTGCGCGCATCCTGCGCGTTCTTCACGTAGCGGAGCGACGACGAGCAGAACCACTTTGCGTTGAGCTTCTTGCCGGCTTCGGCGATCTTGATCGCGTCCGCGAGCGACGCCGCCACCGGCTTGTCGATGAACACGGGCTTGCCGCTCTTGAACACCTCAAGCGCCTGCGCGTAGTGCGGACGTCCGTCGCACGTCTCGAGCAGCACTGCGTCCACGTCCTTCAGCAGGTCGGCGATCGTGGGCTTCATCACGACGCCCATCTCCTCCAGCTGGGCGATGTACTTCGGATAGCGGTTCGTGGAGCTGAAGATGTCGGGCGAGCCCCACTTGTGCGCCGCCGTCACGCGGAAGCCCGCGCAGTCGGGGTCCTTGTCCGCATTCATCAGCTTCGTGAACGCGATGACGTGCGAGGTGTCGCAGCCGATGATGCCCACGCGCGTCTCCGCGCCCGCCGCGAGTCCGGCGACCACTGCCGCCGCGAGGATGATCTTCTTCATTTCTGCTCCTTGTCTGTTGGGTTGTTTTTGAGATGTCTGTCGAGAAAGCGGTAGCCGGCTTCGAGCGCGTCGGGTGGCGGGCGGTGCCCGCTCGCGTGGTCCAGCACCACGTACCGTTCGGGATGCGCGCGGCAGGACGGCACCTTGTCGAGGACCGCGCGCGCGGAGGCCGCGTCGTCGTACTTGCCCGCGATCAGCATGAACGGCTTGCCGTCCGCGTAGGCGAGCAGGTCGGCGTGGGTGCGCCCCTTCGCCTTCATCGCGTCGACGCGCGCCGCGCCCCAGTACCAGGGGTCGGACCAGTTCGTGCGGTCCCAGTCGATGCCCCAGTCGCTCGTCACGATCGCCTTCACGCGCGGGTCGAGGCACCCGGCGTAGAACGCCATCTTGCCGCCGAGGGAGTGTCCGATGATGCCGATGCGCGCGGCGTCCACGCGCGGGTCGTCGGCGAGCAGGTCGATCAGGAGACGCGTGTCCGCCGTCAGCTTGCCGACGCCCGTCCAGTCCGGCCAGTCGCGTGCGAGCGCCTCGGCCGCCTTCTTCCAGCGTTTGAAGTCGTCGCGCGGTTCGGCGGCGCCCACGCGGTACGTGAGGTGGTAGGCGTCCGCGGTGGCGGCCACGAACCCGCGCCGCGCGAGGTCGGCGAGCATCGTCACGCCCGCGAAGCGCGAAAGCTTCTCGCTCGTCGCGGGGTCGAACCCCAGCATCGCCTCCGGGTAGTAGAAGGGCACGGCCACCGCCGGCAGTTTCCCGCTGTTTCCCTTCGGCACCGCCACGAACACGCGCTGCATCGTGCCCGGTCCGTTCGCCTGATGGTAGCATTCCACCGTGAACTCCGGGAAGTCCCATGTGCGCACGCGTTCGACGCGCCGTTCGAACACATACCCTGTCGGCACCGCCAAGGCGCCCGACCATTCGGCGGGAAGCGCATCCGCCCACACGCCGCCTGTCATCAGTGCGGCGAGGAGCGCAAATCTCTTCATCCGTTCTTTCAATTCCTGGAGCTCCTAAAGGAAGAACGCCACTATCTTACCATTCCCCCTCGTTTTGTCAATTGCCGCGAGAAGAAAACTTGCAAACTTGCCAAGTTTGCAAGTGGGTTAGGGATATGGTATAATTCGCGGCATGGAGAAGACGAGGCCCATACTCTACGGCGTGGCGGACTATGCCGAAATGCGAAAGGCGAACGCCTGGTTCGTGGATCGCACTGCGAAGATCCGTGATCTTGAGACGACGCGCTACGCGGTGTTCCTCCGGCCGCGCCGGTTCGGGAAGTCGCTTTTCACCTCGATCCTCGAGGCGTACTACGACGTGCGCTACGCCGACCGCTTCGACGAGTTCTTCGCGGGGACCGACATCGGCGCGAACCCGACGGACGAGAGGGGAAGGTATCTCGTGCTGAGGTTCGACTTCGCGTCGATCACGAAGGACGCGGGCAAGGTGCAGGAGGACTTCGACTACAAGGCGTCCCTCCAGTGCGACACCTTCGCGAGAAGCTACAGGAACCTCCTGACGGACGAACTTGCAGACAGCATCCTGGAGGCCCCTGACATCGGGAAGAAGCTGGCGCAAATATACCTGGGCCTCAAGGGGACGGACAGGAAGCTCTACGTCATCATCGACGAATACGACAACTTCACGAACACGATACTTGCGGAGAACGGCGTCGACGCCTACAACAGACTCTGTCACGGCGACGGCTTCTTCAAGGATTTTTTCACGGAGCTCAAGTCGGCGACATCCGGGACGGAGGCGCCCGTGACGCGCCTGTTCATCACGGGCGTGTCGCCCGTGACGATGGACGACGTGACGAGCGGCTTCAACATCGGGACGAACATCTCCCTCGAGCCGCAGTTCGCGGACCTGACGGGCTTCCGCCACGACGATCTCCGCGCCATATCCGACTATTACGCCGCGGAGTGCGGCTTCGACGCCGACAGGGCGTATGACACCGCGCTCACCTGGTACGACAAATATCGCTTCGGCAGCTTCGACGCGCCGCCGATCGCCAACACGACGCTTGTGCTGTCCTTCTTCAGCTATCTTTGGCGCGTGAAGCAGTTCCCGGAGGAGTTGGTTGACGAGAACCTGCGCACGGACTACACGAAGATACGCCACCTCGTCACGGTTGACCGCAGGCTCAACGGCAACTTCCACGTGCTGGAGGACGTCATCTCCGGGGCGCCGGTGTCGGAGCGTCTCGTGCGCTCGTTTCAGGCGAAGGACATCGTGAAGCGCGAGAATTTCGTTTCGCTTCTCTACTGGCTCGGCATCACGACAATCACGGGCAAGAAGTTGGGCAAGACGTCGTTCGGCATTCCGAACGAGACGCTGAGGGAACTCGCGGCGAAGATGATTCCCGCCGCCTACGCCGACGTCCACAAGATCGACGAGCGGGTGTTCGACATAAACGACGGACTTTGCGACTTCGCCGAAACCGGAACGTGGCGCGGACTGGTCGGAACGCTTGCCGAAATCGTGAGGGAGAACTTCGCAGTCCGCGACGCAGTCGAGGGCGAGAAGGTGGTGCAGTCAACTCTTGTCGCGCTTCTCTGCGCTTCGGGCGGGCCGTATCTCGTCCGTCACGAGCGCGAGGCGGGCGGGGGCTTCTACGACATCGCGCTGATCCCCCAGCTCGACCGCTGGCCCGACATCGCCCACGCCGCGCTTATCGAGATGAAGTACGTGAAGGCGGGCGACCTCGCGCCCACTCGCGAACAGCTCGCCGACATCAGGGCGAAGGCCATCGAGCAGCTCGACAAGTATTCCGCCGACCACGCCATCGCCGCTGTTGAGCTCCATCGGCTCGTCCTCGTGTTCCACGGCGGCGCCTGCGTGCTTGCGGATGAGGTGTGAGACGCGCGGCCGGTTGTGGCATACTTGATAGGCGAACGGAAGGATTGACTCCCATGTCATACGCTGAACAGATGGCGCGGCTGACCGCGCGGAAGATCGAACAGACGCGCGTGAAACAGGATCGGCTCGGCGCGCGCGACGAGGACGACTACGGCCTCGTGCTGCCCCCCGAGTCCTTCAAGGCCGACTTGCCCGTGCGCGACGCGACGGGCCAGTTCTCGGGTCCGCGCGCCTGGGCCGCGAACTTCCGCTGGCTGATGGAGCACCACCCGCTCTACATCGACCCCGACGACGCCCTCGCCGGCCGCTGGATGTTCATGCTCTCGCGCATGCGCCTCGGCTACCAGCTCTCGCGCTCCAACTTCGCGTTCGACTACTCGCACCTCGAGCCGCTCCAGAAGAAGTACGACATCACGACCGGAATCGGCAAGGACGCCCACTTCGCGCCCGACTACCAGATCGGCCTCGACCTCGGCTGGGGCGGCCTGCTGGAGAAGGTGCGCGCCGCGCGCCTCAAGTTTGGCGGACGCGCTGAAGCGCGTCCCTCCCCTGCAGGCGAGCCCGGGAGGGTCGCAGCTTGCTGCGACCGCGCCGAAGATGCCGCCTACGCCATCGAGCTGATGGACGCCGAGGAGCAGGCGATCCTCGGCGTACAGGCGTGGACGCGCCGTCTCGGCGAAGCCGCCGCCGACCGCACGATGACCGAGGAAGACCCCGTGCGCCGCGCCAACCTCGCCGAGATGGCGCGCATCTGCCTGAAGCTTGTGGACCAGCCGCCCGAGACCCTCCGCGAGGTGGTGCAGTGGATCGCCATCTTCAACATGGCCTCGCGCACGTACAACCGCGACGGCGCGGGCGGACAGCTCGACGAGCTGCTGCGTCCCTACTACGAGCGCGACCTCGCCGCCGGGCGCATCACGGACGAAGACGCCGAGTTCTACTGCTTCTGCCTGCTCCTGAACGACCCGCACTACTACCAGATCGGCGGGCCCGCGGCCGACGGCACCGACCAGACCTCGCGCATGAGCTACATCATCCTCGAGGCGGCGAACAAGCTCAAGAGCTCCTGCAACCTCACGATCCGCGTGTGGGACGGCATGGACCGCGCGCTCTACCGCCGCGGCGTGGAGATCCTGCTCGCGAACCGCCTCGGCTTCCCGCGCTTCTCCGGCGACAAGGCGCTCGTCGAGGGCTTCATGAAGAACGGCTACTCCGCCGAGCTCGCCCGTCGGCGCATTGCCGTGGGCTGCAACTGGATGAGCCTGCCTGGGCTCGAGTACACGCTCAACGACGTCGTCAAGATCAACATCGCCAAGGTGTTCGAGGTCGCGTTCGCGGAATCCGATTCGTGGGAGGAGCTCGAGTCGAACTACCGCAAGCACTTTGCCGCCGCCGTGAAGGTGACGGCCGAGGGCATCGACTTCCACCTCGACCACCAGTACCTCAACGAGCCCGAGCTGATGCTCAACCTCCTCTCGCACGGACCGATCGAGAAGGGGAAGGACGTCTCGCACGGCGGCGCGATGTACTACAACATGGCCATCGACGGCGCAGGCCTCGCGGTGGTTGCCGACTCCTTCGGCGCGATCGAGCAGCGCGTGGTGGACGAGAAGTCGCTCTCCTTTGCCGAGGTGAAGGATGCGGTCGCTTCGAACTTCGAGGGCGAGGCGGGCGCACGTGTGCGCAAGCTGATGGATTCCGCCGGACGCTACGGCGCGGGCGGGACGCGCGCGGACGCGTGGGCCGTAAAGCTCACCGAGATCCTGAACGGCGAGATCGCGGGCCATACGACGCCGCACGGCTTCAAGCTCATCCCCGGGTGGTTCACCTGGGCGGACACGATCCGCTTCGGCAAGACCGTGGGCGCGACGCCGAACGGACGCAAGGCCGGCGAGCCGATCTCGCACGGCGCGAACCCGCTCCCCGGTTTCCGCAGGGATGGCGCGCTCACCGCGATGGCGACGGCCATCGCGTCCGTGCAGCCCGGCTACGGCAACACCGCGCCGTGGCAGCTGGAGGTGGACATCGGCCTTGCGGACGACGAGGGCGCCGTGGACAAGCTGATGGCGCTCATGGACGGCCACTTCGCGCTTGGCGGCACGCTCGTGAACATCAACGTGGTCGACGCGGAGAAGATCCTCGCGGCGCACAAGGATCCGTCGAAATTTCCCGACCTCGTCGTGCGCGTGACGGGTTTCACGGCCTACTTCAACTCGCTGTCGCCGGCGTTCCGTCAGCTCGTCGTGAAGCGTCTCATCCGGGAGGCGGTGTGAGATGCTGCTGAACGGCTACGACTGGGCGGTCATCGTCGGATTCTTCGTCCTGCTGGCGCTCATCCCTACGCTGGCGTCGCTCAAGAGCCGCGGCACGGCGGGCGACTTCTTCAACTCCGGGCACTCGATGCCGTGGTGGCTGATCGGGTTCTCGATGGTCGCGGCCACCACGGCCACGGACTCCGCCAACTTCTTCACGCAGGTGATCCGCACCGACGGCATGAGCGGCAACTGGATCATGTGGGCGTTCATCCTCACGGGCCTGCTGACCGTGTTCGTGTACGCGAAGCTGTGGGTGAAGTCGGGCGTGTCGACGGACATCGAGTTCTACGAACTCCGCTATTCGGGGAAGCCCGCGACCGTGCTCCGCGCCGTGCGCACGCTCTACCTCGGCGTGATCTTCAACGTGCTCGTGCTCGGCAACGTGATCCTCGCGGCGATCAAGATCGGCGTCGTGCTCTTCGGCATCGCGCCGTCGACCATTCTCCTCATCACCGTGGTCGCGTCAATCGTCTACACGTTCTTCGGCGGCATCCGCGGCGTGATCTGGACGGACTTCTGCCTTTTCCTCGTGATCATGGCCGGTGCGGTGGCGGCGATGGTGTACGGTCTGCGCCTGCCGGAGGTGGGCGGCATCGCGGGCATCGTCGGCAATCCCGAGACGGCGAAGCGTCTCTCGATCATGCCGGACTTCGGGTCGTGGGACACGCTGCTCGTCGTGTTCGTGATCCCGCTCGCCGTGCAGTGGTGGAACGTGTGGAAGGCGGGCAGCGAGCCGGGCGGCGGCGGGTACATCGTGCAGCGCATGCTCACGGCGAAGAGCGACAACCACGCCCTCTGCGGCACGCTCTTCTTCAACATCCTCAACTGGGTGGTGCGTCCGTGGCCGTGGTACATCGTGGGCCTCTGCTCCGTGATCGTCTACCCCGACCTCGCGTCCATCCAGGCCGCGTTCCCGAAGGTCGACCCCTCCCTTATCCAGGGCGACATGGCGTATCCCGCGATGCTCACGAAGGTGCCGCACCTGTGGCTCGGCGTGGTGGCGGCGTCGATGATGGGCGCGCTCTTCTCGACCGTGGCGGCGCATCTCAACCTCGGGAGCGCCTACCTCGTGAACGACTTCTGGAAGCGCTTCGTGCGTCCGAATGCCGCCGACCGCGAGCTCATCTGGGTGGGGCGCGCGTCGATGCTGTTCCTGCTCCTCCTCGCCTGCTGGCTCGCTCCGCACCTCAGGAGCGCGAAGGCGGCGTTCGACCTCATGCTCCTCATCGGGGCGGGGTCGGGCTCGGTGTTCCTCCTCCGGTGGTTCTGGATGCGGATCAACGCCTGGACGGAGCTGACGGGCATGGGCGTGTCGCTCGTCGTGGCGCTTGTGCTACAGTTCGGTTTCCCAGGGTTGAAGCCGTGGCAGCGGATGCTCGTCACGATCGCGGTCACCTCCGCGAGCTGGCTTGTCGTCACGTTCCTCACGCGGCCGACGGATCCGGACGTGGCCGCCCGCTTCCAGAGCGCGGTACGCGCGAACGGACGCGACGTGGGGCGCGGCGTGCTGCTCACCGCGATTGCGGCGTTCACCGTGTACGACCTGATGTACGCCGTAGGCGCGTGGATCTACGGCTGGACGCTGAAGGCGTCCGTCGCCACACTCCTCGCGCTCGCGGCGTCGGCGGGGGTGTACGCGCTCATGCGCGGCGGTCAAGCGCGTACCGGTAGTGCGGTCGCCCCGCGACCGTCGCAGCGGAAAGAGACGGAAGCACCTTGCAAGGCGTAGTCTTCGACATCAAGCGCGGCGGGGTGAAGGACGGTCCGGGCATCCGCACGAGCGTGTTCCTGAAGGGGTGTCCGCTTCGGTGCGCGTGGTGCCACAACCCGGAGTCGCAGGCGGCGGAGATCCAGCGGGCGGTGACGACGGGCGAGGTGTGCGGGCGCGTGATGTCCGTGGACGCAGTGATGGGGGAGGTCCTCCGCGACGCGGTGTTCTACCGCACGTCCGGCGGCGGCGTCACGTTCACGGGCGGCGAGCCGATGCTCCAGTTCGATTTCCTGAAGACGCTCTGCGCCGCGGCGCGCGCAGCGGGCGTGCACGTGGCCGTGGACACGAGCGGGTACGCGCCGTGGGAACGGTTCGCGGAGCTGCTGCCGCTCGTCGACCTCTTCCTCTACGACCTCAAGTGCATGGACCCGGCGCGGCACGCGGAACTGACCGGCGTCCCGAACGAGCTCATCCTTGGGAACCTCCGCCGCCTCGACGCGGCGGGCGCGAAGTTCTGGATCCGCTGTCCGCTCGTACCCGGCCTCAACGACTCTGACTCTGACCTCGCCGCGCTTCGGGCGTTCACCTCCGCCCTTCGCAATATGGAGAAGCTGGAGATCTGCCCCTACCATCCGCTCGGCCTCGAGAAGTGCGCCACGTTCGGCCTCATCCCGCGCTACGCGGAGAAGGCGCTGCCCACCTCCGCCGACCTCGCCCGCTGGCGTCAGGCATTGCCCTGTTGACTTGCGGAAAATTCCATTCCCCCCTTGCACACTTTCTTCGCTTTTGCTACACTTGCAACCGTCAGCAGAGGGCCGGGCCTTCCGAAGAGGCGCGGGCAACCCATTTCTCCTTCGGAACCAAAGGGATGAAAGATGAAAAAGCTATTGTTAGCGACGGCCCTCGTGGCTTCCGCTGCGGCTTTCGCTGATGCTCCGACCGCGCTCAACGCGATCAGCTTCGAAGGCTACGCGGCCGGTAATGGGCTTGGTGCCAACGGCGTTGCCGAGCCGAACGAAGATGGCCAAAGCGACAAGGGCGCGGCCTACTTCTGCTACGACGGCGAGCAAGACGGCTCGACGGTCAAGGCGTTCGGTGGCGAGAATGCCGCTGCGCCCTCGATTACGCGCCCGCTCTACTTCGCCTCGGCCTCGCCGAACGCGAAATACCTCGACCTCAGCACCGAGGGCGGCGTCCTCTGGCGTTCAATCGCCGCTGTTACGGGCTCGGGGGCGAACTGCGAACTGGGGACTGCTCAGGAAGTCGGTTCTGATGGCCTCTACCTCGATACGCTCGTGCAGTTCACGCCGACCGAGGACGGAGGAACGCCGGAACTTGGTAACGAGGACAAGTTGGCCATCTGGCTTAACGTCAGCGAAGGCGTGACGAACTTGATGGTGCGCGCGGCGATTATTGATGATGGGTTCAACTTGACACCTACAAATTTTGTCATTAATAACGCATCTGTGGTGGCGGGCACATGGTATCGCCTAACAGTCAAGGCACTTGATGACGTTACGCAGGCTGACGAG
>JAFRNO010000237.1 GCA_017430155.1 Kiritimatiellia bacterium
GCGGACGTCCCGGTCGCCGAAGACGACCCTTACCGCTACTACCGGTGGTAACGCTACGGTAGAGCGGGCCGTCCTCGACCCTGCGGTAGGGCGGGGCGTCCTCGACCCGCCGCAACGGCCGCGCGCGCCGCGGTCAGCGGACGATCAGGCGCGTTGCCTTCACGTAGTAGACGTACACGCTCTTGCCGTCGGCGGCGTACTTCACCGCCCAGTTCTTCGGCCAGTCCGGCGCGAGGGTAAACTCGCCTTCAAAGCCGTTAGGTGCGTCGACGATCTTGTAGAAGGAGCTCCGCGCGCGCTCATCCAGCTTCTCCACGTCCGCGAACGAGAGCGACAGGTTGGAGATATCTTGCCTCTGGTTGAACTTCACGCGACCGCAGCCGTTCGTGTCGCCGACGATCGTGTAGGTACCGGCCAGCGAGCACGTGTTGCCGAAGGTCAAGGTACCGTACGTGTCGTCAAATGCCGCCGAGATGCCGTTCGTGACGACGAGTTTCGAGCAATAGGCAACGTTTCCGAGCCCCTCGACGCGGGCGACTGTCTGGTCGAGGTCGTGGCCGGAACTCCAGCTGCTGTTGAATCCGACTTGCGTTTTGAAACCGAGCTGGATCGTCGTCGTGGCCGGCAGCGCGTTCGCCACGCGGCACTGCAGGCTGCCCGTGTTGGCGCCGGTGGTGAATACCGTGCGCGTCGGGCCGTTGTAGGAGCACTGGGCCTTGCCGCAGAGCACGACGTCCTTGTTGTTGCCCAAGAGGCAGGTCAGGCCGCCGTCCCGCTCGGCGCCGCTGACGAGCGGGAGCTCCCACCAGACATGCTTCCCAAACGATGAATCCAGCACCGCGCCACCTTCGCGCACGCAAAACTTCACGCCAGCCCATTTCTCATGCGAGGGAGAGTGAAAGAGCGAACTGCCCCCGTCTTGATCCACGCGCGACTGGAAACGCCCGCCGTCGAAGTTGAACGTGACGTCCTGGTCATTGCCGAACTCAAGGAGCAGTTGCTTCGGACGGATCACGCCGCCCTTGCCGAGATTGATTTCGTTCTTGCAGGACTTGGTCTGCCCGAGGCGGAACGCACCCACCACGAGCTCGCCGTTGTTCGAAACGGAGATCTTTGCGGGCCCCGTCAGACCCGTCAACAAATGGCTGCTGGGTATGTTGAGCCTGCCGCCCACGATTTCGATATGGCCGTAGTTGCTGACTTCGGAGTAGAGGCCCTGCGTCGAATACAGTTCGCCGGCCGTCAGCTTCAGATGTCCCCTCGTGTTGCTGAAGGAGGAGCCGTTACCCGTGACGTTCAAAAATTCCTCGAGGCTGTGGCCGCCCATCTTCTGGCCGCCCGCCGCGAGGCGGAACACGCCGCTCGTCACCTCCAGGCAGGCGCCGACATGCATCCGTCCGAGGTAGTTCGTGATCCCCTCGCCCGGACCGATGACCACCGTGCCGGACCAGTCGCCGCGCACCTGGAAAAGGTTGTTCGTCGAGTAGTCGAGGCCCGGGCTCGGCTCGGTCTTGATCTCGCCGCCGATGACGAGCCTTCCCTGCGAGCCGGTGTAGAACGTCTTGCCGCTCTTGACGAAGATCATGCGGTTAGAGTGGATGTTCATCGTGCCGCCCTCGCTGAAGAGCGTGTGGTTGCTCATGATCCAGATGTTGGTGGCCGGCGTGGCGGGCAGCGCGCCGAGGGACGTATCGCCAAAGCTATCGTTCAGCGCGAAGATGCCGCTGCCTTCCAGCCACGTGCCGCCGTTGTAGGTGGAGTTCTTCGCGCGCCAGTAGAGCACCGAGTTGCCGAGGACATGCAGGCCGCCGTCCGTCTCGCCTTCGCCAACGCCGCTCATGAACGCGGGATAGACGTAGTTGTTCGCGCTCAGCTGGATGTAGCATCCGCCTTCCAGCACGGTCGGCGTGACCATGCTCTGCGTCCACGTGATGTTCTTGTCCCCTTCGTAGAAAATGTGCGACTGCGAGTTGTCCGATGCCGCCTTGGTCGGATGAAGCACGCCGCCGTTGAAGTTGATGCGTCCGTAGCGCGAGCCGTTATCCTCCCAGAACGTGTCGGCGTAGAGCGCACCGCCCGCGTTCAGATCGATGCTGAAATTCTCCTTCACGGCCTCCGTCGCCGCCTCTGCGCCGACGACGCGGACGACCTTTGCCTTCACCACGCCGCCGTCGTTGATGACGACGCGGGACGACGGGAACGACCCCGTAAAGCCGTTCATGAAGCCGCTGGTGATTCCCGACGACGCGTCGAACGTGCCGTTCGTGACGAGCATGATGCCGTTGTCCGTGTGGCCGTACGCGCCGCCGGTGATCTTGACCGTCGCCCCACCGTCCACGATGAGCTCGTTGCCGGTGTTGACGAAGGCGGCGTTACCGTATGCTCCGTCGGACCCAGAACCGGAAACCGTCGTCTCGCCACCTCGGAAAATCAGCGTGCCGCCCGAGGACGTCAGCGTCGTGAGCGAGTTCGTGCCGGTCACGACGAGCGTGCCCGCGCCGCTCTTCGTGAAGCGCGTCGTGTTCGTCACGCTGTCCAGCGTCTGGGTATCGCCCGCGTTAACGGTGTACGTGTCGCCCTGCGCCGTGCCAACGCCCAAGGCCGCTACCGCCACAACCGCAAAACAACCAATGCTATTCTTCATCACTTCTCGTTCTCAATCTTATTTCACCAGAAACATCGTACCTTCCTGATAGCACATCTTCAGCGTGCGGCCGCCGTTCGTGAGGAACACGCACCACGGCTTCGTCAGGTTCGAGGCGGGCGTGGAAGAGAACGCCTCGGGAAGCGTCGCGAGCGTGTAGGTCGTGCCGCGCGCGAGAAAGTTCGTGTTCGCGATCTCCACCGTCACGCCGTTGGCGACCGTGAGCGAGCCGTTCACGGTGAGACCCGGCGTGAGCGGCTGCGCCGCGTCGAACACGAGCTTGTCCGTCACCGTCACGTTGCCCTTCAGCGTGCCGTAGCCGCCCACGCGCGCGTACGAGGGCGTGAACGAACCCGCGTCGAACGTGCCGCCCGCGAGGCGCACCTCGTTGGCGGACGGAATGGCGTCCGCCGCGCCGAGCTTGAGCGTGCCGCCCGCCACCACGGTCGGGCCCGTGTAGGTGTTCGCCGACGAGAGCGTGAAGGTGCCCGCCGTGGCGGATGAGTTCGTGAGCGTGAGACCGCCGCCCGGCTGCTCGTCGCCGTCCGTCATCGTCACGGCGCACGCGATGTCCGTCGCGCGGTCCGCCGTCTTGATGGTCGCCGTGGGCGCGCTCGTGTAGCCCCAGCCGGGCGACACCACCA
>JAFRNO010000238.1 GCA_017430155.1 Kiritimatiellia bacterium
AGCGCCCCCAACAGCAGCAGCACGCCGCCAACGGCAACGAGCGGCAACCCCGCGTCCTTCACGCAGAGCAGCACCGTGAAACAGAGCGGTTCGCCCGTGCGGGGATCCTTCGCGACCTCGCCCGTACGCGGATTCTCCATTTCCTGGTAGGAACTCTGGTACACCCACCACGGCCCGATATGGGCGGGATGGTTGACGGAAATCTCCAGCGCATCACCCTTCCCGTCCCGGAACTTGCTCGTGTACTGGCGCACCGATCCCGTGTCCTCCCACCGGTCGATGACGAACGCCTCAAGCGTCAGCTGTTCCTGTCCCGCCACGTCGCCCGACTGCCCGGGTCCGAGCTTCAAGTACCCTTCCTCGCCGCCCGCCACCTCGTTGACGGCCCAGCCGCCGAGCACGAGCGCGAAGCCGAGGTGCAGCGCGAGCAGGGCCGGCCGCCCCGTCATGCGCGAACAGACGACGGCGGAGAGCACGGCCAGGCCGGCCAGCACGCCCACCGCATAGCCCTTCGCCCACGCGAGCGCCCCCTCGGCGCCAAGACACGCGAGCGCCACGGAGACGGCCGCCATGCCCGCCAGCACGAGGAACGGAACGCCGCCCGGCTTCCGGCACCACGCGGCCGCGCCGCGGACAAGCTGGAAAACGCGCGTCATGGAATGCAGCAGGCTGAAAGGATTTCAGACGGTTCGGCCATGCGGCCCGCGCCCGACGTGCCGCAGGCGAGGTCGCCCGAGCCCGGCGACACGATCCGCACGCCGCGAGCCGCGAGCGTCGCGACGTTCGCCTGCGTGGCGGGGTTCTCCCACATACCCGTGTTCATCGCGGGCGCCACCACGACCGGCGCCTTCGTGGCGAGCAGCGTGGACGAGAGCAGGTCGTCCGCGAGACCGTGCGCCATCTTCGCGAGGATGTTCGCCGTCGCCGGCGCCACCACGACAAGGTCGGCCGCCGCCGCGAGCGAAATGTGCCCGGGCTTCCAATCGCGCGGATCGTCGAAGAGGTCGCGCTCAACGGGATTGCGGGAAAGCGTCTGGAACGTGAGCGGCGTCACGAACGCGCGCGCGTGCTCCGTCATCACCACGTGCACGTCGTCGCCCCGTTTCACGAGCAGGCGCACGAGCTCGCACGCCTTGTAGGCCGCAATCGACCCCGTCACGCCCACGACGACGTTCATCACATCCTCCCGCTCCGCGCGTCGATGAGGTCGCAGAGGCGCTTGTAGGCGAGCCCGAGCTCGTCGTTCGTGACCTGGAACATGTACTCCTCCGCGCGGGCCATCTCGCCCTCCGCGTTCGCGAGGCGCCGCTCAATGGACTCCGGCGAGTCCGTGCCGCGCCCCTCGAGGCGTTCGCGCAGCGCGTCGAGGCTCGGCGGGTTGATGAACACGTCCATGTAGCCCGCGCGCAGCGGATTCTCCGCCGGCAGGTGGTGGAACACGTAGTGGCGCACCTTCGCGGCGCCGACCACGTCGATGTCGAGGATCATCGAGTTGCCTTCGTTCAGCACGTCCACGATCGGCTGCTTCAGCGTGCCGTAGTAGTTGCCGTGCACCTCGGCGGACTCCAGAAACGCGTCTTCCGCCAGCAGTTCGCGGAACCGTTCGACCGTCAGGAAATGGTAGTCGATGCCGTCCTCCTCGTCACCCCGCGGCGCGCGCGTGGTGCAGGAGATGGAATACTGCAGGTCGGGGTATTCCTGCAGGAGCATGTCGATGAGCGTGGACTTCCCGCAACCGGAGGGCGCGCTCATCACGATGAAAAGGGGCTTTATGTCCATGGCGCGTATAGTATACCACAGGCGAATGGAGAATGGAGAATGGAAAATGGAGAATGCGGGTATGGAGAGCCGCCATCTTGGCGGCTCACCGGGGCAACGGGCTGAGGGCGACGCGGCGGAACTCGATGGGGCAGCCCTCGCTCTGCAGCTGGATCTTGCCCCGCGCCGGGGAAAGGCGCGTGAGGCGGTTCACGCACGCGCCGTTGAAGTAGAAGGTGGCCGTGTCGCCCGCGCAGACGATCTCCGCCGTGTTCCATTCGCCGATCGGCTTCTCGTTCGCCGCCGGACGCACGGTGTAGGTGTCCGTCCAGTCGCGCGCGATGTCAGACCGGCAGAGACGGTCGTTGCCGACCAGCCGGATGGTTCGGCCGCCCTTCTTGTGGATGGCGTACTTGCCGCCCAGACGCTCCTCGCCGGCCTCGCCCTCCACGAAGATGTCCGGACGATCCTTCCTCCCCACGGTCCACAGGTCGCCGGACGCCCCCACGATGAGGTTGTACTCGTGCGACAGCATCCACGTGTTCCCGAAACCGCCGTCCGGACCCGTCGAATGGAACAGGATGCCGCTGTCGGGCGCCTTGTCCTTCTTCGAGCCCAGGTTCGGCGCGCCCGTCCAGCGGTACTCCACCACGAGACGGTAGTCCGAGAACTCCTCGCACGTCGTGAGGCAGCCGAACTCCTCGCCGCTCACATGGATGACGCCGTTCGTGACGGTGAACACGCCCTTCGGGTCGCAGTTCACGCCGCGCCCACGGATGAACGTGTACCAGTTCGCGAGGTCGCGTCCGTTGAACAGCTCCCGCGCCGCCGTCCCGCGCCCGAGACACGCGCAGCCGGAGAGAACGCCCGCCAGGCCACACAGCCCGACCATGGTCAAAATACTTTTCTTCATGGCGAAAAGTATACCATAAATCCGCAGTTCATGGCGTTTCGGCTTGCCTGTGCGGCGAAATTATTGTAAAATATGCAGGTTTTACAGCTAATTGGAAGAAAGAAGATGGCTAACGAAAACAAAGTGGGGAAGCGGATCAAGACGTACCGCGAAAACCTGAAGATGACGCTCGCGGACTTGGCCGAGAAGAGCGGCGTGGGGGCGGCGGTCATCGCCTCGATCGAGGACGGCGAAGTGCTGCCCGCGCTGGGCGTCCTGACGAAGCTCTCCCGCGCGCTCGGACAGCGCCTCGGCACGTTCATGGACGACCAATTCAAGCCGGACCCGATCATCACCCGCGCCGACCAGCTTTCCTCCGTCAAGGTGGCCCACGAGGGCGAGAACCCGGCCGGCTACGCCTACTACTCGCTCGCGATCGGCAAGCCCGACCGCCACATGGACCCCTTCCGCATCGAGTTCTCCGCGAACGCGCCCACGTCGCCGTCCAGCCACGAGGGCGAAGAACTGATCATCGTCCTCGACGGCACGATCGAGCTCACCTACGGACCCGAGACCACGGTGCTGCACGCGGGCGACACGGCGTACTACAACAGCGTCGTGACGCACTCGCTGCGCGCGCTCGACGGCAAGCCGGCCTCGATCTACGGCATCGTGTTCCTGCCGTTCTAACAGGGAGTCCCACATGTTCAAACTCACGGACCCATTCGGTTCGGCGCCCACGCAGGCGCCGTTCGCCCAGAGCGTCAGCCGCGGCGTGCCCTGGCACAACCTGCCCGTCACGCGCGAGTACACGCTCGGGCAGCTCCTCGACCAGACGATCGCGCGCTGCGGCGAGAACGACGCCGTCGTCTACGCCGACCGCGACTTCCGCCTCACCTGGTACGAGTTCGGCGAGGAGGTGGACCGCCTCGCGCGCGGCCTCATGGCCCTCGGCGTGAAGCGCGGCGAGAAGATCGCCCTCTGGGCCACGAACGTGCCCCACTGGGTGGTGCTCATGTTCGCGGCCGCGAAGATCGGCGCGATCCTCCTGCCGCTCAACACGAACTACAAAG
>JAFRNO010000239.1 GCA_017430155.1 Kiritimatiellia bacterium
ATCTCGACGAAGCCGACGTGGACATGCTCTTCGACGGAAGGCATGCGGTTCGTAAAGTGGTTCCGGCTGAGCAGGGGAACGCACGGAACCCCGTAATCCCCAAGGTTGACGACGCGCACGCCATGCGTGGCGCTATAGCGCAAGCCCTTGTCTATGGATTGTTTCTTCACCATGATCTGCTTCTTTCACACGTCAACAGGCGCAGACTGAAATAAAAACACAGAATTCCACTGAGCTTTGTGTGCCCCCTCACCCGTGCTTAATCTGCTCGATCCATGGTGCCATGTACAACGGAAGTCGCACAACTCCATTTGTTTCGCCAACATCCCCAGGGTGCAGAACGATGCAAGCGCCGACATTCACCTTGAACTTTGAACGGAATTTGTCAAGCGACACGGTAGAATAGTCCTTCTCGCTCTTGACTTCAAGGGCCACGACATTTTTCGTGCGGCGCATTTCTGCCGTCGCCACCAAGAAGTCGATCTCCATTCGATTCTTTGCGTCCTTCTTGTCATAACGCGAGTAGAAGTACAAGTCCAATCCACACGCTGTAAGCGCTTGTGCAACGGCATTTTCCATCAACATTCCTTCGTTCAGCGAGAGACTGCCAAACATGATCCGCCGATGCGCATCTTCAACGGCCCTTGGATTGCTGCCAAACGCGCTGCTCACGAGCAATCCGGTGTCGGCCATGTAGCATTTCATCGTAGACTGTTCCGCGCTCAACGCCAATCCGGCGGTCGGTTCCGTCACATTCCAGGCGATGTTCGCGATCATGGCGTCCTTGAGCCAGAGAAACGCATCGCCGTATTCACGCACACGCGCTTCCGCGTTCAAAGACGCCATGCGGAATTTTTTGTCGTGCCTCTGCAACTGTCCGGGTATTTCATCGAATATCGCCTCTGCCTTGATGGCGTATTTGCCGGCATGCTTGCGGATGTCGGTTCGGTAGAGGGCAAGAATGCGGCGCTTCACGGCATCGACCTTATTGAAGTCGCCGGTCTTAATCCATTTTTCAACGGCCTGAGGCATCCCCCCTACGACAAGATACTCCCGAAACGCATCTCGCGCCTTTCTATGCGCTGGCCCCATCGGCGACAAGTCCTGGGCATGCGATACAATGACGTCAACCAATCCCTCGCGTCCGGTTGCCCAAAGGAATTCCTCAAAATCAAAGGGATACATCTTGACGTGATCTTCTTCGGAAGGCACGACGATGTCGGCAACATTCTCTTGAATGGAAATAAGGCTTCCTGTCTCCAAATAGTGATATCTTCCGTCCGCGACAAGATACTTGATCGCGGCTCGCGCACGCGGGAACTCCTGGACCTCGTCAAAAATAAAAAGCGTTTCCCCAACATACAGCGGAATCGCGTAGTAACTGGAGAGCTTCCTGAAGAATTGGTCAAGGTCATCGAGATTCCGTTCAAAAATCTCTTTCACCTCGGCAGGTGCGATATTAAAGTCAATGAGTATGTAAGACTTATATTCTGCCTTTGCAAACTGTTCCACAATGTAACTCTTACCCACACGGCGAGCGCCTTCAATGAGTAGAGCTGTCTCCGACGCCTCTTCATTCTTCCATTTCAGAAGCCTTTCATAGATTTTTCGCCTCATATTGCTAGATCCTCTTTGATGGACACGGATAGTATATCACGATTCCAAAGGGCTGGCAATAGCGTTTTCCCACGATTCCAAGGAGCTGACAAAAGCTTTTTCCCACGATTCTAAGGAGCTACGGAGAGAAACCCCTTACGTCACTTTGCGAAGTCGGTCCTTCCCTTCAGGAAGTCCTGGCACATGCGCTTTTCAAGCTCGATGAGCTTTGCGTCCGTCCAGTCCGTGCCCTGAAGATAGGCGATGTAGCGCTTCCGGGAATCGGCCGCGTTCAGGTCGTCGGGCGCGCCGTTCGCGCAGCCCGGCAACGCGAGCGCAACGGCGATCTCCCCCCGGCGCACGGCGTTCAGCGCAAGCGGCGTGCATTTGACGCCGTACGGATCCTCTTCTCCGGCGAGTCCTTCGACGGACGCCTCGTTCGTCGCCATGCACACCGTGACCGGCGTCACGAACGGCGTCGCCTTGTCGGGGATGAGGAACATCGTCTTCACCACGAGGATGTCGTCGGGATAGAACTCCCACGTCTCGACCGTGTAGCCGCTGCGCCTGCGGACATCCAGGCGCTTGAACTTCCCCTTCAGCGCTTCATGTCTCGCGCGCATCCTGTCGCGCAGTTCCAGCATGGCCCACGTGTAGGCCTTCGTGCTGCGCCCGTCCGGGCGATCGGACACGTAGTCCCTCTCCGTGAACGGACGCACCTTGCCGCAGGCCTTGCGTCCCGTGAGGCCGTCCGGCGGGTACAGCTCCTCGGCCTTGCGCTCGCGCTCCGCCCGGGCGCGCGCGATCTCCGGCTCGAGTTCCTTCGGCACGTCGGGCGTTCCGAAGAAGACCCCGCGCAGCCACGGCAACGCCGATTCGGCGTGGAAGCTGTGGTCGTACGCGTGGCAGTTGCAAACCTCCAGGAAGCCGGCCTCGGTGAGTCCGGCGAGCGTGCGCCCGGCGGCGGTGTCGGACGTGCGCGCGGCGGGGTCGGCGTATTTGTCGTAGTAGTGGATCGCCAGGTTCTCGGGATGCCCCGCGAGTTCGTAGGCCCGCTTGATGTCCTCGATCACGCCCTTGTACGCGCCGCCCTCGTTGAGGATCATCGGCTTCGGCGCCATGGCGATCAGGGCCTCGACGTTCGATCCGTCCCTCGGACTGCGTCCGCTGGGCAGGTCGGTGGTGGCCAGCTTGCGCGCCATGCCGTCGCAGGCGAAGTCGTTGTAGACAAGCGCCGAGACGTCCGGAATGAGCAACGCCGGGTAAAGGCCCTCCATCGCGCCCATCGACATGCCGGACACCGCGATCTTCGACTTGTCCACGAGCGGATGCGCCTTGAAGTAATCCACGAGGACGGCGATCTCGCGGGTCACCAGCTCGGTGATGCTGGAGCCAAGCTGCTGCATCAGCTCGCGGAAACGCCCGCGCGACGCCCACCACGGCATGTCGTCCGCCGCGCCGTTCGCCGTGCCGACGTTCTCAAGCGCGACGGCGATCATGCCGGCCTTGACGTACCACCATGCCTGGCGGTTGCGGATCGGATGGCGCGTGAAATAGGGGTCCTTGTCGCCCACCAGGCCTTCAAGCGATGCGCCGGAGCCGGGGAGACAGAACACCACGGGCGTCTGGCCCCGTTTTGCCCCGTCCGGCACAAGCGCCCATGCGCGGATGGCCGCGCGCGGGTAGGGATGGCACTCATACACGCACAGCGTGTAGCCGTCGCGCTTCTCGCTGGAGACGAGCTCCACGGCAGGTTCCTTCGGCTTCCACGGCAGGTAGCCGCCGTAGTGGCGCGCGAGGTAGTCCTTCTGCCACGCAAGAAACGATTCGCGGTCCTTGAGGAACGGATGCGAGGGAGGCTTCGCGGCGTCCGCCTGCTTCTTCCGCGCCCAGGCCATGGCCTTTGCCGTGCGCCCGTCGGCGCGCTCCGGCGTGAAGTCCTTCATGCGCGTCGTGCGGGACTGCCTGGCCAACCCCGGCTGCGACGTCCCTCCGCACGCCGCAAGTCCAACGACCGCGGCAATCACCACGAGCGGCTTTTTCAGGTCCATGAGGCTCGCATTCCCTACCGGACGATGATCATGGTGCCGCTGATCTTGCCTTCGAGGACCACGAGCGCGCCCGTGCCGGAGATGCGCGGCGAGACGAGGTGACCGGACGTGGCGCTGTACGTGCCCGCCTGGCATTGCCGCCCGTTCGCCCACAGCTCCGTCACCGTCGCCTCGCCCGAATAGTCGAGCCGCAGCGTGCCCGCCGCGCCGAGGTCGATCTTCGTCCCTTCCGCGAACGGCACCGCGCCCGCGCCGAACGCGAACGCGCCGGCCTTCGCCGTGAAGTTTGTGACGCGCGTCGAGGAACTGAACCCGAGCGTGCCGCCGTCCGCCACCGCCGCGCCCGTGAAGTAGTTCACGCCCGCGAACGTCAGCGATCCCGGACCCTGCTGGCGGATCGTGCCGTCGCCCTCGATCGTGTTCGAGACCACCAGCGCCGCCGTCGCGACGGACTGCGTGAACGTGACCTCGCCGCCCAGCGTGATCGGGATCCGCGTATCGAAGAGGACGGGACTCGTCTCGGAGCGCACCGTGCCGCCGTTCAGCGACACGCGGCACGAGCCCGTTCCCGTGGCGAACATGCGCGTGGGCAGCACGAGCGTGCCGCCGTTCAGCGTGTAGGACGTCGTCGCGCCGTTTGCGCCGTCACGCGCGAGATAAAGCCCATACGTGTTGAACGTGCCTCCGTTCTGCAGGAAATTGAACGTTCCGTTGCCGTATTCCATGAGGAAATTGTTGTGGCCCCTGTAGAGGTTCAGCGTGCCGCCGTTCAGCGTGTAGCTCCCGGTGCCGTTGGAGAAGTGGGAAAAGGCGAACATGCGGCCGGCGAAACCGTAGGCCGGCGGATTGCAGTCCACGACACCGCCGTTCCGCACGGCATGGCCGTTGTTGGCTGTGTCGCTCAGCTTCCACGCCGGATGCACGGAGGCGTAGGAACCGATGTCCGCGTTTTCGCCGACGATGATGAGCGGTTCGTGGAAGCCGTCGGGGTTCGCGGCCCAGAGACGACAGTTGCGCACCGTTCCGTTCACCTCCGTCTCGCCTTCAAACGTCACGAAATAGTAGCCCGCGCCGTTCGACAGGCCGGACACCGCGCCGTTGAGGACGAGCCGCCCCGGCCCCTTCTTCCAGAGGTAACCCTGCGTCACGGAGAGCGGCGCGTCGAGCACGAGCGTCTGGCCTTCGCCCACCCAGATCTCGGCATCGCCGCCCATCGTGAGGGTGGACGTGCCGGAGACCGTGAGCGTCGTGCCCGTCACGTTGTTCGCGAACGCGATCTTGCCGAGCGTCACGTCCGCGTCGAGCACCACGCTCCCGCCGCCGCCGAGCGTGGGGGACGCGCCGAAGTCGGCCACGGCGGACGCGCCGTTCGGTACGTCGCCCGTCCAGTTGCCCGCAACCGTCCAGTTCCCGCCGGACGCGCCCTGCCACACGGTGCCGAGGCCCGAAGCGACCGTCAGCGTATGGCCGCTCACGGCGTACGTGCCGTCCGCCTGCGGCACGCCGTCCACGACGTACCGCTTCACCGTGACGTCGCTGCCGATCGTGAGGCTGCTCGCGTCCGGCACCGTGATCGAATCGGGCGCGGTCGCGATCTCGCCGAGGAGGTTCACCGCGCCGCCGTTCACGACGATTTCCGCCGGCCCGTCCATGCGCGAACCGGCTGGCATCGTCACGATGCCCTGGTTCACAACGATCTTGCCCGTGAAGGTGTTCGTCTTCGCGAGCGTGAGCGTGCCGGCGCCCTCCTTGATCAGGCCGCCCTTGCCGGAGACGACGTGGTTGAACGTGGCGTTGTAGCCGGCCGTGTCAATGGTGACGTCGCCGTTCACGCCCGTCAGCGACACGCCGAGCGCGCATGTCCATGTCCCCGTGGAGTGGATGCGCGCGCCGCCGAGGTGCACGCACGTCTCGACGATGTTCGTCTCCTTGCGCTTGTCAAGGAAGCTCGTCGTGCGCGCGAAGCCGCCCTTCAGGTAGACGTCGCCGCCCAGGAGGTAGAAGTGGTTGTTGTTGCAGTCCGTCCGGAAGTTCTCGCCGAGCGTGAGCGTGCCGCCGTTCATGACGAAGTCGCCGCGGCTCCAACGCTCCCATACGCCAGAGAAATGCGTTCCGAGCGCAACGTATTTCGCGTCGATCGATCCGCCGTTGAGCGTGTAGGAGAACGGTGTACGGACGTTTTGGTTGTGCCGCGTGATGAAGAGGTCGTTCATGACCAGGCTTCCGCCGTCCTGCACGAAGGCATCCGCCGGGTAGAAGCCGCCGCCCGGCGAATGCATGACGCGGTATGGCGTTCCCGTGCAGCCATCGGCGAACGTGATCTTGGCCGAGCCCTGGTTCTCGTGCGTGTAGTAGCCGATCTGCTTCCACTCGGATGCGGTCGACACGTCGAAAGGCGCGTCGTACACCACCTCGCCGTCGAGCGAATAGGCGGGCGTGCTGCCGCCGTTGAGGCCGGGGAACGTGGACCGCGCGCGGATGCGTCCGCCGCCAAGGATGGAGATCGTCGTGGTGTCCGATCCCCGCGTCACCTTTGCGTCCATCACGAGCTCGCACCCCTCCCGCACGAAGAACCCGCACGACCATGACGGGCCGGTATGCGTGATCGTGCCGCTCCCCGCCAGCGTGAGCGACCGCTCCAGACCGCTCGGCAGGAAGCCGATGAACGTCAGCGTCACGTTGCTGTCCAGCCTGATCGTGCCGCCCGCCGCGCGCGAG
>JAFRNO010000240.1 GCA_017430155.1 Kiritimatiellia bacterium
CCACGGGCGTGCCTGCCACGGTCACCGTGACCTTCGCCTGGACCGATTCCTCCGTCAGTCCGTACAGCGGGCACACCGGTATCCTGCCGCGCGTCGGCTTGTCCGCGTAGTCCACCGTGATCGCGTCCACGTCCGCGAGCATGTCGGCCGCCGGATTCTCGAACGCCAGCACGTCCGCGAGGTCCGCCGTGTTCGGCGCCACGTTGCGGAACGCGAGCGTGCCGCCCGCGAACTTGAACGGGCCCGCGAGCTTCGCGCCCGTGCCGCTGCCCGCCACGTCGCCGTAGATCACCGCCGCGTTCTCCGCCGCGCCGTTCGCGAGCCGCGCGCCCGAGGCGAGCGTCACGCCGCCCTGCACGTAGCCGTCCGGGCAGACCGTCAGCTGGAGCGTCTGCTCCGAGAAGAGCGTCTGCGGGCCGTCCGCCACCTGGTAGGAGACGGCATTCCCCTTCCCGCTCCATGGACCGGCGTTGCCCGTGTTGTCCAGCGTGCGGATCTGGAAATGGTGCCAACCGCGCGGAAGGGTGACGGAGTAGACCAGCGTGTTCTTGTTCGTGCCGTTCAACCCGGTGTCGACGCCGTCGATCCAGAGCGCGCCCCGGTCGTCGTACTGCGTGCGGAACGTCCATTCCTTGTCCGCGTTCTCCGCCGTCACGAGGAACCAACCGTCATAGCGGTTCACCGTGTAGGGGTTGAAGTATTCGGGGTCGGTGTTGCCGTACCACTGGAGCATCTGCAGGTTGTTCGTGATCAAGCAGAAGTCCCAGTCCAGTTCACCCTTGAACGTGCTCGCCGAAGCCGTAGCCGACGTTCCCTTGAAATGGCTCCAGCGGACGGTGTTCGCGTTGTCCGGGTCGCCGAAGTCCGCCGCCGGGCGCATCTTCAGGTTCTTCACGCTGAAGTTCGCGTAGCCGGACATCGAACCGTACTTGTAGCCGACCGTCCGCGCGTTGCCGAACGCGCCGGAGTTGTCGATCGTCACGTGGCGGAACGTGTGCCAGCCGGCCGTCAGCGTCTTGTTCGTCGTGACGGTCGAGTTGCCGCCGGCATGAACGAGCTCGCCATCGATCCAGAACTGGATCCGGTCGTCGCAGACGAAGCTGAACGACCACTGCCCCGCCGCGGCATCCTCCACGTAGAACTCGCCCGCGGCGTACGCCGCCTGGCGGTTCAAGTTGCCGAACGGACGATCTCCCCCCGACGCGTACTTCGTGAAGAGGAAGGTCTCGTCGTGCGTGATCGTGCCGCGCGTGGTGCCGCCGATCGCCTTGTTGAAGCGGCTGGTGATGCAGCCGTCCACGCCCGGGAGGGCGCTGAAGTCGCGCGACGTGAACACCGCGCTGCGGTTCGTCGCGATGTCCACCGTCGCCGTCGCTCCCTCGCCGAGGGCGAGTCCGCCGAGGAGCGACGCCGCGCCCTCGAGGCCCGCCGTGAAACCGTCGCCGACCGTCCACTTGCCGCCGACCGCGCCCTGCACCTCGTTGGTGCCCTTGAGCGTCGCCGCGCCGTTGAGCGTCACGTCGCCGTTGCCGAGAAGCGCGGTCGTCCACGTGGCCGTCGTGCCGTCCGTCTGGTTGAGCGTCCAGCCGTCCGTCTTGTCATACCCGAAGAAGAGCGGAAGGTAACGCGGGATCGCCCAGCTGGTGGCGGCGTTGAACGCGCCGCCCTTCAGCACGAGCGCGCCGCCGTCCGTGTTGTCCTCCCACTTCGAGTCGAACCCGGCGCCGCTGTAGTTGAGCGTGCCGCCGTTCTGGACGAACTGCGCGGAGTAGTACGCGCCGGTGATTACGTTGCCGTTGCGTATCCAGATCGTCGCCCGATCCACCGTCACCGTGCCATCGTTCAGACAGAATTTCGAGTGCGGCCCGTCTCGGCCGACGATGAACGTCGTGCCGGTGTGATTGAGCATGCCGCCATCCACGGTGAAGACAGACTCATGCGTGTTCGTGGAAACGCCGGTGTAACCGAGGGTGAGCAGACCGGTCGTCAACTTCGTGCCCGCGCCGAGGGTCATGTACGCGGACGACCAGACCGACCCCCATCCGAGATAGAGGTTGACGAGGTCGAACGTCGAATCGACGAAAGTGACGTCCACGACCTGGTTCGAGGCGTCCGCGATGCCCAGCTGCCGGCCGGAGATGTCCACGTTCGAGAACGTGCCGCTCTTGCGTATGCGTAAGGCCCCGCTGCCCGTCCTGGCGCAGCTCGCGGTGAATCCATCCTGGAGGGCGTTGTTGAGATACGCGTAACCGTTGGTGATGTCGAACGTGCCGTTGACGGGTACGTCGTAGACGATGTTGCCGGCCGTCTGCAGGAACGTGGCGCCTTCGGCGACGGTGATCGGGAAGCTGATCGTCGCCGTGCCCGTGCCGTTGTCGATCGTGTTCACGCCGGAATCCACGAAGACGGGCACGTTCGCGCCCCATGTGTTGCCGTAGACGGACAGCCTGCCGCCGCGGAGCCGGATGCCCTCGGCAAGGGTCCAGTTGGCGGTCGAGCCTTCCGCTCTCAGGGCGCCACCGTTCGTGATGACGATCGACTTGAGGTTGACCGCCGCGTTCACGATGCCGAAGTACGGCGTGGTCAGCAAGGTCAGCGTCTTGCCCGGCCCGATGACCGAGGCCGAGTTCCGTACGTACGCCGTCTGGTTGCCGCGCACGTCGAAACGTTTCGTCCCGCCCATCGTCGCGTCATCGTCCAGCACCATGTCGCTGAAGGCATAGTAGGCGGTCGTGTTGTGGTTCACGATGGCACCCTTCCCGTCGCAGCCGTCGCCGGCGACGGTGACGAGCTTCTCGCGCGTCACCATGCTACGCGGGGCGTTGTCCGTCGCAGCGTTGAAGTTGACGTCGAGCGTGCCGCCCTTCGCCACCACGATCGGGGAGGAGTCCGCCGTGCTGCCGAGCGGACCCGTGAGGTCTTCGCCCATCTTGAACACGCCGTTCGAGACGATGACTGTCTGCGCGTCAAGCCCGCCCGTCGCGTTGAACGTGAACGTGCCCGCGCCGGTCTTGACGATCGTGCCCGGGCCGCCGAGCTTGCCCGCGCCGTTCAGAGTCACGTTCGCGTCGGCGGAGACCGTCACGTCGTTCGCCTCCACGTCGGCCGGCAGGGAAATCGTCGCCGCGTCCGCCACCGTCGCGTTCGCGTAGGGCGAGAATGCGACCTGCTCGCCCGCCGCGTTCGTCCAGGCCGCGACCGCGTCGGACCAGATCGCCTCGCCCGCAGGATGCCAGAAAAGCTCCGCCGCCGCGCTGCCGCCGGCGGTCGGCGTGTAGTACAGGATGCCGTCGGCCACCGAGAGCGCGCCGCTCACTCCGGCCGGGACGACAGCCGCAAACTTCGCGAGGTCGCCTGCGGCCACGCCGGCGAGCAAGGGGGTGGAGACGCCGTTCACGAACGTGAAGTCCGTCATGTCAACAAGGACCGTTCCCTCGCTCGGCAGCACAAGCGTGCCGCCGGACACGTCGAAGTACATGTTCTGCGCGGGCTTGAGCGCCGAGCCGGCTTCAAGCGCGAGCTGGTAGGGATGACTCACCACAAGCGTGTTCGCGAGCGTCGCGCCCTCGTTCACCGTCAAGGGGCCGTTGCCCTGCGAGCCCGAACGCGCCACGGTCAGCGTGCCGGCCTTCACGACCGTGCCGCCCTTGTGCTGCTTCAGACGTCCCTGCATGACCATCTCGCCAGTTCCCTCCTTCACGATCACGCTGTTGGAAGGCGCTATCCAGGAATCGAAGTTGACGGTATGTTCCGCCGTGTCGATCGTGAGCGTGTGGCTGCGCAGGTTCAGGCCCCAGTCGGTGTCTTTCGGCGCGGTGGTTCCCAGCTCCTGAGGTTCCCAGATGGTCGTGTCGGCCTTTGCCGTGATCCGCGCGTTGTTCATGAACCTCATGGTATAATCCTTGCGTTTCATGCCGAAGCCGCCCGCGCCCACGACCATGTTCGTGACGTAGACGTTGATGAGTCCGACACTCGTCACGCTCTTGTAGATGCCGTTCGCCTCCACCGTGCCGGAGTTGCCCTTCGAGGAGCCAAAGTCGCGGTTCGTGGCGCTGCCGCCGAGGGTGACATCGCCGGTCGCGACGAGACGCCCGCCGTTCAGCTGGAACACGAGCAGGCCGCCCACCGCCACCGTCTCGAACGTGGCGACGGCCCCTTCGTCGATCCGCAGTTCCGGCTTGCTGTTGTTATACGTCGTCGCCGCGAGCTTCTTGCCATTCAGCCTCGAGCCGGCCGACACGACGAACGGTGTCGCCTGCAGCGGAGCCGTCCAGTCGTTCGTGAACGTGATCGTGCCGGTGAGCGTGTGGGTGGGCACGTTCATGTTGGCGAGCGAGTCGTCGGGGCAGGTCGCCGTCGCGCCGCCCGTGAAGATCGGCTCCTTCGCGGCGCAGCTCACGAGATACGTGCCGGCAAACGCAACGGGGCAGCTGAACGTCACCGCGTCGTCGGAGAGCGTGACGATCTTCGTCACCGTCAACGCATCCGTACCGCCCACCGTCACGGGGGACGTGTTCTCGAAGCGGATCGTGTCGCCCGAACCCGGCGCCGTCGCGGGCGTCGCGCCGTCCACGAGCCAGTTTCCGGGCACCGCCCAGTCCGCACCGCTCGCACCGTTCCACACATACTCGCCCGTCGCGCCGTCCGACCACAGGAGCGTGTCGCCGACGAGGGTCAGCGCCTGACCGGCGTACGTGAAGCGCGACGCGTCCGCCGCGGAAACACCCGAGATGAACGCAATCGGCGCCGTCGTCGTGCCGAGGGTGTTCGTGACAACGACGGAGGCACCGGCCGCAAGTTCAACCGCGCCGACGCATACGGGGCTGCCGGGAATGGCAACCGTCGTACCGTTCTCCAGATAGAGCGTACCATCGCCGTCTACCACGTTGGAGAGCGTCACGCCGCTCGCGACCTCCAGCCGTGTGCCCGACGCGAGTTCCACGGACCCCGAACCGAGCTGGCCAGTCGCCTCGAGCCGCACCGTCCCCTCGTCGATGGACATGCCCGTATTCTGCTTGACGTAGCCGGAGTTGCCGTTGTAGGTGTCCGTCATCACAAGCGTGCCGGCGCCGGTCTTGCGGACGAATCCGCCGTTTCTCAACGAGACGCCGAGCGTCACCGTCTTGCCCGCCGGCACGTTGATCGTCAGCGTGACGTTCGCAGACAGATAAAGGCACCAGTCGTACGTGTAGCCCGACCGGTACATGCCGACGAACTCGAAGTCGTCCGTCGCCGTAACGGTCGTGTCCGCGTCGAAGCGCCAGTAGTAGTCCTGGTGGATGCTGCCCAGACCGCCCGCGCCGACGATCAGGTTGGGAATCAGGCAGGAGGCGATGCCGTTCATGTTCTTCACGATGCGGTACGCCTTCACTGTGCCGACGTTGCCGGAACGGCCGAAACGGGCCGCCGTCGAACCCGACGTCGACGTCTGGACGACAAACTCGCCGCTCACCTCCAGGTAGCCGTCGATGTCGACGTCGCCGATGTTCCAACCATTCGTGACGCAGCTGAAATAGGCGCTGCCGCCCTCCTCGATGCGCAGGATGCGGTGGTGAGAGTTCTGTATGCCCGTGAAGAGCTGTCCGTGCACGGTCGAGCCGTGGGCGATGATCCACGGAACATCGCCCACGCGGTTGACGACCCAGTCGGACGTAAAGGTGAAGGCGCCGTCGAGCGTGCGCGTCTGGACCGTGCTCTCGGCCGTGCGCAGCGCGTTGTCGGGATAGGTGGCCGTCGCGCCGCCGGGGAACTTCACCGCGCCGTTCTGCGTCACGTAGTAGGGGCCGGCGAACTGGACCGGGCAGTTGAACGTCGCCGTGCCCGTGCCCGCGTTTTCGATGTTGGCGACGGTGAGGGTGGCGTTTTCGGACGCAGTAAACTGCGTCCCTCCCGCGGCGTTCAAGGTGATCTTGCCGACGGTCGCGGAGGCGTCGAGCGTGATTTCGGCGGGAGTCGTGATGACCAGCTCGTCCGAGGCCGTGAACGGGCCGGCGGGGGCGGGCGTCCAGTTGGAGGCCGTCGCAAGATTGCCGCTCGCGCCGCCGATCCAGGTGTAGGTGTTCGATGTGACGACCGGACCGGCCTCGAACGCGCGCGTGCCGAGGTTCTCCATGAACGCGCCGCCCACCGTGTCGTACATGCCCACGGCGCCGTCGGAGACGCGCACCGCCGGCACGAGCGAGCACTTCGACGTCCCGCCCGCGTCCGTCACGGAGAAGGAGTACATGCGGTACGTGGCGTAGTTGCCGAGCCCCGAGCCGGGGGTGGTCGTATACGACGCGAAGAGCGTGATCGGGTTCTTGGGCGCGAAGGTGCCGCTGGCCATCGTGCCCGCGCTTGCGCCGTTCATCGTGGCGGCGAGCGTGCTGCCGTTGGCGACGATCGTATAGTCGGTCGCGGCCGCAGTCACGTAGGAATCGGCACCCGACGTGGAGGCGTTGCGGTCGAACCGCATCTTTGAGTTATTGATGAGGAACGCCGTGAACGTAGCATCCGTCCCCGACGTGCCGCGCGAACACCAGATGCATTGGGTCTCCGTAACGGAGGTAAAGTTCACCTTCGCCGAAATCACGTCGGTGCAATCCGGCGTCAAGCCGGTGTTGATCCACTGCGCGCCGTTCGCGCGGACGTACTCGAGCTCCACGTATCCGGCGGGAAGATCCGCCGCAGACGCCGCGCACGCGGCCACCACAACGCCCAAACAGGCTATTTTCCTCATCTTTCTGCTCGCTTTCTTTTCGGCGCGCACCGCTTGCGCGGCGCGCAGACTCCACCTAGTTGCCAGTTTAAGTGCGGCTATCATACCATAAACCAGCCTTTTTCCGCAAGCCGAAAAAAGCAGCACAATGTAAACCGGCGTTCGAGGCAGGGTGCAAATCCATCTTCGAGTCTTCTTCTACGCATCTACACTTCTACACGGCCAGAATATACCCTGCCGTTGAGTGACCGATTACTTTTCGTTGCCGCCGGCGCTCGCCGCCCCACGCTAGCGGAAGCTGATGACCAGGCCTGACTTGCCGAGATAGGGGATGTCGCCGAGCCGCGAGAGGACGGTTCCCTGGACGTTGTTCTCGAGTTTCCATTCCACGTTGTCCAGAGACGTGCCGGCCGGAACCGACAGGAGCGGGACCGGCGCGTCGGGCATGCCCATGCCGGCGACGTCCAGCGTGATCGTGCCGGAGGCGACGAACTGCCCGGTCACCGTCAGCGGTGCGCCCGGCGAGGCGACCGCCACGCGCGCACCGTCCAGCAGCGTGAGCTTCGGGATCGCGGACGCGGTGGCCGTCACCGTCCCCGA
>JAFRNO010000241.1 GCA_017430155.1 Kiritimatiellia bacterium
ACGACGGCCTGTCCTTCCTTAACGACGTGTTCCGCAACACGATCGGCTACACGCTCTGCGCCGATCCCGCGCACACGACGGTCTCGAACCTCGTCGAGGCGCCGCCGCCGGGAATCCTGGCCTTCGCGTACGACCGCCGCAAGGATCCAGGGCAGAAACGCTTTTGGAACGAGATGGCCCGCATGCGGTCGATCCTCGAGCCGGGCGACGTGGTGGCGCTCATGTCCGACGGACCGGACACCAGCGGGAAGAAGCCCCTCCCGCCCGTCAACGTGGCGATGCTGTTCGTGGGCGATCCGCTCCAGGACGGCCATGCGCAGAAGCTCCTAGTCACGGGGGACGAGAACGACGCCGCCGATCCGCTCGGCCGCCTCAACGGCGCGATCGGCAAGTCGATGTTCGACGGCATCCAGCATGGCCGTTCCCGCTACGCCCTCAAGAACCGCACCAAGATCGTCGTCCTGCGTCCCCTCCAGCGGCCGGCGGCGACGCGGCCGCTTCGCTAGCGCCTGCGGCGGAAGGCGAACGGCGTGACGCCGGTCCTGCGCTTGAAGACGGAGCAGAGGTGGCTCGCGCTCGCGAAGCCGCACATGGAGGCGAGCTCCTCTATGGGACTCGCCGTGGTGCGCAGCAGGTTCTTCGCGCGGTCAATGCGCACGCGGACGATCTCGTCATGGATGGTGCGTCCGAGCGCGTGGCGAAAATGGAGCTCCAGTAGACGGCGCGAGACGGAGAGCTGTTTCGCGAGGTCGTTGACCGTGAAGGATACGCCTCCGTTCAAGCGAATGCAGGAGAGGGCGCGTTCCACGAGCGGATCTTTCAGCTGGAGGTATTCGCTCGAGGCGCGCGTGACGATGTCCGCGAACCCGTATGAGACCCGCAGCGGCGTCTTGCGCCTGCGCAACTGTCCGCGCATGGCCATGTCGAGAAGCCTGGCGGCGTCGAACCCAGCCTGCTCGTCGGCCATCTGGATGGAGGAGAGCTGCGGAACGGCCGTCTCGCAGATGAGCTCATCGTTGTCGCATGAAAGGACGGCGACATCCTGCGGCACGGCGATGCCGGCCTTCCGGCATTCGTCGAGCACCTGCCGGGCGCGCATGTCGAACGCCACGAACAGCGCGACCGGTTTCTTCAGCCCGGCCAGCCACGCCGCGAGGTGGCGCCGCTCGCGTCCCGCATCATGCTGAACCGAGCCCGACGGCACAACGTACGTTTCGCAGTCGTGCCCGTGTGCCTTTAGAGTCTCCGTATACGCCTGTTGCCGTTCAACCGACCACCAATAGCCGTTGACCTCGCCCACGAACGCGAAGTTGTCGAAGCCCCGTTCGACGAAGTACCGGGCGGCTGCGCGCCCGATGGGCGCGTTGTCGCACACGACGAAACCCGCGATCCTGCTCGGAGGCGGACCTGCATCGCCTTCAGGATCAATTGACACGACCGGGACGTCCATGCGCGACAAGTAGTGCGCGAAACGGCTGTCGTAGAAGTTGCCGATGACGCCCGTGCACCCCCATTCGCTGAACCGACTCAACTTCTGCTCACCCTCGCGCCCCTCGATGATCTGCACGTCCCACGGGCCGTGCAGGCTCGTGTAGCGCAGCACGCCGCGCAGCATCTCGCGGCACGTCTTGATCGCCGTGGGCAGCAGCACCGCCACGCGCAGGAAATCGGACACCAGTTTCGACATCGCGGAAAGGGTACCATTTCCACCCTCTGCTGTCAACCCTGGATTTCGCATATTTGATATTTAATTTTCGCTTTCTCGCATTGTACTTTGGCGTATGCTGAAGTATAATACCAGCACACGGAGATAGTCGCATGTCACGAATCAGATTCGTCAATACCATGGTGGCAACGTTTCTATGCGCTGCCGGAGCTGTTGTTTTCGGCGCAGAGGCGCCTTCCGCGTTCGAGCCGCTGGCGCCGGGCGCGGTACGTCCGGCGGGCTGGATGCGCGACTGGTGCGAGACGGCGCGCGACGGCTACATCGGCCATCTGGACGACGTGGACCGGCATTTCCAGATCGCCTGGACCACGAACTGCATGCGGCGCGGGCAGGTCCTCTCGTGGCCGAACTCCCACCAGGGATCGTGGAGTGCGGAAGGCGGCGCGTACTGGTTCGACGGACTTGTCCGCCTTGCGTGGCAGCTCGACGACCCGAAGCTCAAGGCGTATGCGAAATCGCGCCTCGACACGGTCCTCGACCGGATGAACCCGAACGCCATCACGTTCATCCACTGGATGGACCGGCGCGACCCGGCTCAGATGGAGGAGGTGCGCACGAGCAACGAGGCGTGGATCGGCTGGACGGCGGCGATCCTCGGCCGCGCCGTCGCGGCCTACTACCGCGCCTCGGGCGATCTTCGCGCCCTGCGCGCGCTCAACTGGGCGTTCAACGACGAGCGCTTCTTCGAGTACGGCAACGGGAAGCCCGTGCCGTCCGCCGCGTGGGAGGCGTTCCGGCTTGGGCACGACCCGCAGGTGGGCGCGGCGCTCGACGCCTGGTGCGCGAAGAGACCCGACTTCTCGCACATCGCCTGGCGTTACGCGCGTGCGCCCGAACCGGACAAGGTGGAGTTCCGTCCGTTCACGCAGCGCAAGCGCGACTGGCGCGCCCAGCACGGTGTCCTCGCGTGCGAGACGGCGATCTCGGCGGTACGTACATCCTTCTGGCGCACGGGTAAGGCGTCGTGGCGCGAGAGCGTCCTTGCCTGGAGCGACTTCCTCCGTGCGAACGCGCTCCAGCCGTACGGCGTTCCGGTGGCGGACGAGTCGTGGGGCTACACGGGTCCCGACCGCGGCACGGAGACCTGCACCGTGGCGGCGGACGTCCGCCTCAACGTCGAGCTGCTGACGCTCCTCGCGGACGGCCGCTACGGCGACCGCGTGGAGCGCGCGCTCTTCAACGCCGGCGCGGCGTGCACGACGGCCGGCTTCGACAAGCACGTCTACGTGCAGACGCCGAACCGCACGGCGGTGGAGAACCGGGGCGACTTCACCTGCCCCGCCTCGGCGCGCTTCTACTTGAAGAAGAACTGGCCGCTCTGCTGCACGGCGGCGCTCACGCGCTACATCCCGGACTTCGTCCAGCACGCCTGGATGGCGACGCCCGACGGCGGCCTAGCGGCGACGCTCTACATGCCATGTGCCGTGACGGCCGTCGCGGGCGGGGTGAAGACCGCAGTC
>JAFRNO010000242.1 GCA_017430155.1 Kiritimatiellia bacterium
GTGAGCCACGCGGGCGGGGTAGTCGAGCCCGAGCCCTTGTTCAGCCACTTCTTGCGCAGGTACGCGAGCAGCTCGTTCTCCTGATGATGCCCCAGCGGCATCGTCGTGACGATCATCTCGGCGATGTCACCGTACCACATGCGGTTGCTGGTCTTTTCCTCCCCGTACCACTGCGCCTGGCCGTTCGCCATCAGTCGGCCTCCGATCTGCACGAGGTCGATCGCCAGAGGCTCGCAGTTCAGGTCGGTTTTCGTCTTGGCCGGCACGGCCGTCGCCGAGGTCGTTTCCGTTTCGACGAGGACGTAGCAGCCGTTCGACGCGTTGAAGAGGTAGAAGATCTCTGCGGTGCCGAGCGCGGGCGCAGAGGCAGCGACAGAGGCTGTCCCCCCGAGATCGACCGGATAGCTGTTCGACGAGCCTTCGGAGACGTGGATCACGCCTTTTACGTTCTCGTCCGACGCCGTGGCCGTCGCCGAACCGAGCGCGAACGGACTCGCCCACTTGCCGTGCCCCGCCCCGTACGCGGTGTCCGCGGGGTTCAGCTCCCACTTCATGCGCCGCTTGACCATGTAGACGTACAGACTGCGCGGCGACGTGTAGTTCGTGTAGCTGTTGAGCACGAGCGCCTCGTTGCCGTCGAACGCCAGCACGGGATTGCCGTTCAATCCGTCCTCGCCCGTCTTCACCGTCGGCCCGTACGGCACGGTCGAGCGCCGCGCGTTGCGCACGAAGCTGCCGCCCGCCGCGCCCTTGTTGACGAGGTTCGTCACACGGTTGTCCGCGTCAAACGTGATCGTCGAGGCGTCGGACGCGTCGATCCACACGTCCACGTGCGACGGCAGCGCGCCGTCCTTCAGCTTCAGTCCGCCCGCCTCCACGTCGAGGACCGCGCCGCCCGTCACCGCGCCGCCGTAGCGCAGCGTGCCCGCGCCCGTCTTCGTCAGGTCGAAGTTCGCGCCGTCCGTCGCGGTCGCCACGTTCGCCACGTAGCTTGCCTCCGCG
This sequence comes from Kiritimatiellia bacterium, assembly GCA_017430155.1. Lineage (GTDB taxonomy): Bacteria > Verrucomicrobiota > Kiritimatiellia > RFP12 > UBA1067 > RUG572. Next base: position 1,003 of record JAFRNO010000242.1, read on the forward strand.
CCCTCCGGCACCTCGATCCGCACCGTGTTCGCGAGCGCCTTCTCCGTCTCCTCCGGCACGGCCACCGTCGAGTTGAACCACTTGCGCTTCAGGTACGCGAGTATCTGCGCCTCCTCGTCCGCCGTAAGCGTGCGGGTGAACGCGAGCATCTCGCCGATGTAGCCGATGTACATGCGGTCCTGCGAGCCCACCCAGGGCGAACTGCTCCATACCTGCGGGCCGCCACCCACCGTCGTGCGTCCGCCCACGCAAACGAACTCCACGTTCACATCGCCCCTACAGGCGTCGTTGTGGACATTTCGGGCGCTCTGCGGCGCATGGTTGTCGTCAATATAAACCGTCACGCCTTTGTTCGTGTGCGTCAAGAAGGAACTCACCAGATACGGTGTCCCGACATTCAATCCATTGACTGTCGTGGACGCGGAGTTGTTGGGGAACGCATAGATCGTGCTGACGGTGTTATTGCCGTGCTGGTAGCTGTGTACGCCCTTCATGGTGTTGTCGTCGCCTGTCATCGACCGGTTGGCGAACGAGAAAGGTCCACCCCACTTGCCCATGCCGCCCTGGCTGCCCGTTCCCTGCGTCCAGTACGTCCACTCCGACACGTAGAACACCTGGAGATGCTGCGTCTTGTTCGTATAGGTGGGCAGGCAGAGGGCCTGTATGCCGTTGAAGTTCAGCACGCCCTTGCCGTTGATACCGGCCGCCTTGAACGTCGGAACGGCCGGGATTTGCCCTTGCCTCGTAGCCGTGTTGCCGGATTCGTAAATTCTTGCGTTCGACGTTTTCCACGTGAACTTCGCGAAGTTCCCGCCCGCCGTGCCGAGGTTCGGCACGCTCGAGACCGTCGCGCCGTCCGCGAGCGAAAGGCGCGAGGCGTCGAGCCACACGTCCGCCGTCGCGCAGAGCGCGCTCGCCGCGTCCGTCGCGTTCGCGAGCTGCGCCTTGTCGCCCAGCACGAGCTTCGCGTTCGGGTTGACGCTCACCTTCGCCAGCGGGTCGAAATGGACGCCCGCCGCGAGCTCCACCGTTCCGTCCCGGATGTCGATCGTCCCCTTCGCGCCGCACGGCTGAAGGAGCTTCAGCGTGCCGCCGCCCGTCTTCACGAAGCTGCCGAGGTTCGGATTGGCCGAACTTTGCTGGATTCCGGGATGCAAGGTGGCGTCGATCTCCAGCGTCGCGCCGTCCTGGACGTCGAAGGTCGTCGACTGCGGATCGTTTCCGTGGTGCAGATGGCTCGCGCGCGCGATGATGCGCGAGGGCTTGCCGTTCAGCGACGGCAGCACGGTGATCGGTCCGTTCAGTCCCCAGCCCTTCCACCGGCCGCCGGCCTCCACGCCCCAGGTCCCCATGAACTGTCCGTAGTAGCCCTGCATCGTGCCGCCGCGCAGTACGATGGCGCACACCGGCAGGTGGCTCCCGGCGTTGTTCACCTGGAACTGACCGTCCTCGTGCACCTCGATCACGAGGTTATGGCTGCCCGTGTGTCCGGCGAACATGTCACCGTTGCACGCCTTGAGCACGCCCTCGTGGACGATCCACCGGGCACCCGTAACCTGGTTCCAGACATAGCGTACGGGATCGTACGACTGCCAGACGCCCGCGCCCTTCTTCGTGACGACGGCATTCGCGCACATAAAGGCGTTCGACATGAACATCCACCTCACGCCCGCCGGCACGTCGATCGTGCCGCTCCCCTGGTAGGTGATCGGACGGCTGGTGCGCGTCTGCGTGATATTCGCCGTGTAACGGATGCCGCCGCCGTTCACGACCGTCTCGCCCCACCCGAAGCAGCTCTCCGCCGCAA
>JAFRNO010000243.1 GCA_017430155.1 Kiritimatiellia bacterium
GCGCGAACGCCGCTTGCGCACGATGCGCCAGTCCACGTTCGTGCACGCGGCGGCGATGGACTCGGCATCCGGCCCGCGCGGCGTCCATTTGGCGGCGAACACGCCGGCGAGCGCCGGCTCCACCACGTCGCGGCAATAGTCCGCGGCCGGATCCGCCACGCACGCGCACGCCGCCAGCAACATAATGCCGACGAACAATTTGTATTTGCTATTTGTGAACATTTGTGTCAATTGGTATTTGTGAACAATCATCAAGAAACCTCCCGTCAGCGGATGTTCACGGTGGCCGATTCAAGGCCGTCGGCGCGGGCCGTGAGGCGCGCGGGCACGCCCGGCTTCACGCGCAGGTACACGCCCGCGCGGCCGAACTTGAGCGGATGCGACGCCACGTCCTTGAAGCTGTCCATCCCGCGCGGGTCGGAATTGCCCACCGCGAGGATCTCGCAGCCCTCCGCGGAGAAGGAGATGCGGCGGTCGTCGTTCGGCACGAAGTTGCCGGCGGCGTCGGCGAGCGTGACCTTCACCACGCAGAGGCTGCCGTAGACGCGCTCCGGCTCGAGCGCCACGCGCGCCGCCGCACCCGCCGTGCGGATCACCTGCGTGCCGCACGCCTTGCCGTCCTTGCCGTACGCGACGACCTTCAGCTCGCCCGGCTCGTATGGTACGTCCATCCACATCAGGCGGTAGCGCGGCAGGATGGAGTAGTAGTCGTCGAGGCTGCCCGCGTTGGGGTCCTTCCGGCGGCGGCCGAGCGACTTTCCGTTCAGGAACAGCTCCGCCTCGTCCGCGCTCGTGTAGGCGAACACGGGGACGGTCTTGCCCTTCTTCTCGGGGAAGTTCCAGTGGCACGGCACGAGATACAGCGTGAACGCGTCGCGGTTCCAGTGTGCGCGGTAAAGGTAGAAGCGGTCCTTCGGGAACGCGCAGAGATCGCAGATGCCGAAGTAGGAGCTGCGGGAGTCGTTGTACGGCGTGGGCTCGCCGAGATAGTCGATGCCCGTCCACACGAACTCGCCGCCCACGAACGGGTCGCGAGTCATGCGGAAGAACTCGCGGTCGGGGATGTCGCTCCAGCGCGCGGAGTTGAAGTCGTAGGAGTCGACGCGCTTTGCCGACACGGCGAAGTCGGTCTTGTTCGTCGGCAGCGTCTCCGCGTAGTAGCCCCACTCGGAGAGCGCGGAGGCGCTTTCCGTGTAGAGGAGCGGCTTGTCGGGCGCGTGCGTGCGCATCTTGTCGTACATCCCGTTGTAGTTCCAGCCCGTGATGTCGAGCGCGTCGTAGTCGCCGCGCTCGCCGGCCTTCGGGAAACAGCTGCCGATGCCCACGGGGCGCGTGTCGTCCTCCGCGCGCACGACGTGGCGGAAGCGCGCGCAGCGCTCCACGCTCGTGCCCGTGGCGAGGCCGTTCGCCCAGCTCTCCTGTCCGGGCGGCATCACGCGCCCGATCGAGATCTCGTTGCCGATCGACCATGCGAACACGCAGGGGTGGTTGCGGTCGCGGCGGACGAACTTCGCGAGCTGGCGCGACACGAAGTCCTCCAGCGGCTCGTCGCCGCGTCCGCACGTCTCCTGCCACTTGTCGAAGCACTCGTCCCACACGAAGATGCCCATCTCGTCGCAGAGGTCGAGCACGCCCGGCGCGGGACAGTTGTGCGACGTGCGCAGCGCGTTCATGCCCATGTCGCGCATGATGGCGAGCTGGCGGCGCATCGCGTCCTTGTCGAACACCATGCCGAGCGGCCCGAGGTCGGAGTGGAGATCCACGCCGTTGAGCTGCACGCGCTTTCCGTTGAGGATGAAACCCTTGTCGGCGTCGAAGCGGAATTCGCGCAGGCCGATGCGGCGCACGAGCGAGTCGGCGAAGCCGTCGCCGCTTACGGCGATTTCGAGCGTGTAGAGCTTCGCGCCGTCCACAAGCTCCCAGAGCTGAGGATTCGGCACCTTGAACTTCAGCGTGAAGTCCTCGTCTGCGTAGCCGTCCACGTCGAAGTCGTCCTTCGCCGTGGCCACCACCGCGCCGGACGGATCCTTCAACGTGGCGCGCGCCGTGCCCTTCGCCTTCTTCGGGCGGCGGCTCGTGACGACGCCCTTCACCTTCACCTCGGCGCAGCCGGTCAGGACATCTTTCGTGACGACCTGAAGGTCGTCGTCCCCGATGTAGACGTCGTCGGTCTTCACGAGGTAGACGGGGCGATAGATGCCGCCGCCGGGGTACCAGCGCGACTTGAAGTTGTCCGTATCGGCCTTCACGACGATCTTGTTCGCGCCCTTCATCAGGTACGGCGTGAGGTCGGCTCGGAAACCGAGATAGCCGTAGTCGCCGCGTCCGCACGGGTTGCCGTTCGCGAACACCGTCGCGTGCGCCATCACGCCCTCGAAGTCGAGAAACACGCGCCCCTTCGGAAGTTCGGCGCAGGTGATTGTGGTTTCGTACGTGCCGCGTCCACGCCACGGCAGCTTGCCCGTGTTGCCGTCGAGCGCCGGGTCGAACGGCCCCGCGATTGCCCAGTCGTGCGGGAGCGTGACGGAGACGGCGGACGCGCCCTCCTTCGTGAACGTCCAGCCCGTGTGGAAAGTCTCCGTCGTGCGCGCTGCGCACGCGCCGGCGGCGAACGCCGCCACGAGTACAAGGATCGATTTCTGCTGTAGTCTCATGTTGTTTCTCCTCTAAGGTCATTTTCTGGGGGAAGCGGCGTCTCGCCGCTTCGCACAAGAGCGCAGGCGAAGGCGCCGTCGTGGTCCGTCTCAAATGGCAGCGACTCGTAACGACCGACTTCCTTGAAATCGGGATGGGCGGCGAGGAAGGACGCAATCTGTTCCGCGTTCTCCTCGGGCTCGTTCGAGCACGTAGAGTAGACGAGGCGTCCACCCGGCTTCACGTGCGCCGCCGCCGCCTCGAGAATCTCCTTCTGGAGCGCGACGAGCTGCGCGAGATGGTCCGCGTTCCAGCGCCAGCGGGCATCGGGACGCCGGCGGATCACGCCCGTGTTCGAGCACGGCGCGTCCACGAGCACGCGGTCGAAGAGCGCGTCGTCCTCGACCTTCTGCACGGCGGTGACGTTGTCGAGATGCATCCGCGCGAGGTTTTCCTTCAGGCGCAGGAGGCGCTTCGGGTTGACCTCCTGGGCGGTGATGCGGCCATCCCGTGGCGGCTCGCGGGGACGCTCGCCCTCCCCCATGCGCCAGGCGATCTGCACCGTCTTGCCGCCGGGGGCGGCGCAGAAGTCGAGCACGGACAATCCCTCACCTGGGACAACGGGCATCTTGCCCGTTGAAACATCGAGCAAATCGACGGCGCCCGCCGTGGCGGGATCCTGCACGATGAATTCCCCCTCCTCAAAGCCGTGCTGGTCGGCCACCTTCTCGCCGCGCGGCAGCTTCTCGAAGGCTCCGCCGGGACGCGCAATCCACGTCTCGGCCGGCATGTTGTGCCAGCGCGCGAGCTTCTCCGCGCCCTCCGCGCCGTAGCGCGCCGTCCAGCGCGCCACGAGCGCGTTCGGGAACGACTCGCGCTCCGCGAGCGGCGCGGCGGCGAGCTTTGCCTCGAACTCGTCGCGCCGGCGGAGGAGGTTGCGGAGCACGCCGTTCACGACGCGGTCGAGCGGCCGTCCGCGCGCGTTCTCCTTCGCGGCGGCGACGGTCTCGTTCACGGCGGCGAAGTCCGGCACGTCCGGCATGTAGAGGATCTGCGCCGCGCCCACGAGCACGAGCGCCTCGAGCTCGCCCTTAGGCCACGTCTTGAGGAGTTCGCCCAGCACGGCGCGGAGCGGACGGAACCGGCGCACGGTCGTGTAGACGAGATCCTGCACGAACGCGCGGTCCGGGCCGCCCTTGGGGAGCAGCTCGTTCGGGAACTCATGCGTCGCAAGCCAGCGGGCGACGATGAAGGCGGCTGTGCGGCGGCTGTTCACGCGACTGCGATGGCCTCGATTTCGATTTTCACGTCCTTGGGGAGACGCGCCGCCTGCACGCAGCTGCGCGCGGGCTTCGTGTCGCCGAACAGTTCGGCGTAGACGGCGTTGACGGCGGCGAAGTCGCTCATGTCGCCGAGGAAGACCGTTGTCTTCACGACCTTGCCGAGGCCCGAGCCCGCCGCCTCCAGAACCTTCTGGAGGTTGGTGATCGCCTGGCGCGCCTGGTCAGCGGCCGTCGTCGCAACCACGGCGCCCGCGGCCGGGTCGATGGGTATCTGCCCGGAGCAGAAGATGAAGCCGTTGGCGCGGATGGCCTGGCTGTAGGGTCCGAGCGCCTGCGGCGCCTGGTCTGTGGAAATGATGTCCATTGCATTCACCTCGTTCGTCGAAACGCCCCTATTCTACCAAATCCGCCGCCCATGCGCCAGTCGCCGGCGCATGATTCGTGCCGTCTGCGGACTGGCGCGCGGACAAGGTTTATGGTAGAATACGCGCCATGGGTTACCAGTTGATGGATCTGAAAAGCGCTGCCGCCCATCTGCACATGAAGGTGAACGACCTTCGGCACTTCGCGCAGCGAGAGGAAGTCCCCAGCGTCAAGCGCGGGGACGCCTTCTTCTTTGAGCATCGGCTTCTCGACGAATGGGCCCAGCGCCGCCTGATGGCGATCTCCGACAAGCAGCTCACGGACGAGCACCAGCTCGCCATGGCCGAGCGGCGCCAGGCGGACGGACACGACCTCCACGTCGCCGACCTCCTTTCTCCCGCCGTCATTGTCCCTGACCTCACGTCCAAGACGCGCGCTGGCGTGCTGCGCGACATGACGGACTTCGCGGACTCCACCGGTCTCCTCTACGATCCCGAAACGCTCTTCGCCGAACTTCAGGCGCGCGAGGAGGTGGCCTCCACGGCGGCCGGCGGGGGCGTCGCCTTCCTCCATCCGCGCTACCACGACCCCTATCTCTTCCAAGAGACTTTTCTTGCACTCGGACGTACCGTGCGTCCCGTCTTCTTCGGCGCGCAGGACGGCACGGGCACCGATCTCTTCTTCCTCATCTGCTGCACGGACCACGCGCTTCACCTGCACATCCTCGCGCGTCTTTGCCTTCTCGCGCATGGCACCACCCTGCTGGAGGAGCTCCGAGAGGCGCCCGACGTGGAGACCATGCACGCGACGATCAAGAAGGCAGAGGACGATTTCCTCGGCCATATGCGTTAGAGTGTTTTGACGTATTTTTCAAAGATCCTGAAGTCGGATCTGACGGAGACGTTCGAACGTGCGCGAACGAGTTTCGTCTTGCGGTCCGCCACGGTGATGACGAGTTCCATGTCGTCGCGCGCGTGAAACCCGCTGAAACCCGCATCGTTGTACGTCCATCCCAGCACCTTCGCCGTCATCACGAGGTCGGCCTCGTCCTTGTTCTCCTTCACCTCGAAGCCGCGCGCGCGCAGCGCCCGCTTCAGGGCGGCCTCCACGCGGCGCTCTGTTTTCACGACGAAGAAAGACGACCCGGCTGGGAATTTCTCCGTGTGCTTCGGGAGGACCTCCTCCACGGAGCCGGGCGTCCAGCAGCCGCACAAGGCGGCGAGGAAAAGGGCTGTCAGAATTCGGCGCATACGACCCTGTCGTCGAATGGCAGCACGCGCGTGCCGATCGTCGGGGGTGTGTCATGTCCCTTCCCGCACACGACGACGGTGTCACCGGGTGCGGCGCGCGCAAGGGCGAGGTGAATGGCCGCGCGGCGGTCGGGTTCCACGCTCACGTCGGCGTCGGCGGGGATGCCGGCGACGATTTCGGCGATGATGTCCTCGGGACGCTCGCTGCGGGGGTTGTCGCTCGTCACCACGAGGTGGTCCGCGTACCGCGCGGCCGCGGCGCCCATGAGCGGACGCTTCGCGCGGTCGCGGTCTCCACCCGCCCCGAACACGGCCCACACCCGCCCCTTCGTGAAGGCGCGGACGGTGGAAAGGACGTTTGCGAGCGCGTCGTCGGTGTGCGCGAAGTCCACGAACACTTCGGCGGCGCTGCGCGTCTTCACGCGCTCGAGGCGTCCCCACCGCGGCGTGAGCGCGGGCACGGCGGCGCGGATCGACTCCTCGGATACGCCCGCCGCGCGCGCGAGCGCGGCGGCCACGAGCACGTTCTGGACGTTGTAGCGTCCCGCGAGCGGACTTCGCCGGGATACGAAATCGGCGAAGTCCGCATCGCGCGGGACGGTAAATCCACATGTGACAAGACGCAGGGGGAGCGCGGCCAGTTCGTCCGCAAGGCGCCGGCCCCAGTCGCCGTCCACGCACACCACGGCGGGGGCGGCGGGGTTTTCGTCCGCCAGGCGTTCGAAGAACAGGCGCTTCGCGGCGAAGTAGGCCTCCATCGTCTTGTGGTAGTCGAGGTGGTCCTCGGAGAGGTTCGTGAACGCGCCGCCCGCGAAGCGCGTGCCGGCGGTGCGGTTCTGGTGGATGGCGTGGCTCGACACCTCCATCACGCAGTTCGCGAGCCCGTTCGCCTCCATCTCCGCGAATATCTCCATGAGCACCTTGTTCGGCGGCGTGGTGTAGCCGGTGGAGAACTTCCGCGAGCCCGTGTCCACCTCCACCGTCGTGACGTGCCCCACGCGCCCGAGGGGTTTGAGGAACTCGGCCAGCACCCACGTGGTGGTGGTCTTGCCGTTGGTGCCCGTGATGCCGTACACGTTCATACGTCGTCGTCCTCCGGCACCTCGTCCGGCACGTCCGGCTCCACGGCGAGGTACCGCAGGACGAACGTGGCGATGGTGCTGAACGTGGGGCCGGCGCAGACGCCGCCCTGGTGGTTGAAGATCGGGACTCCCCGCGCCTCGGACGTGTCGCGCCGGCGGCAGGTGAAGGGCTTGTGGTAGGTGACGAGGATCACGACGCGGGGCTGCGAGGCGGGCACGATGCCGATGAACGAGGCGTTGAACTGGTCGTCGTAGTAGCCGCCGCCCGGACGCGCGATCTGGGCGGTGCCCGTCTTGCCCGCCACGGTGTAGCCGGCCACGGCCGCCCGGCGCGCCGTGCCGCCCTTCTTCGCCACGCCGAGCATCATCTCGCGCACCGTCCGCGCCGTTTCGGGCCGGATGGGATGCCCGAGCACCTGACGCTCGTGCTCGTAGACGACGGCCGACAGGTCGGTGGGGGGCTTGTCGTGCTCCATGATGCGCTCGACGATGTAGGGCCGCAGCAGCTCGCCGTCGTTCGCGATGCACGCGTAGGCCGCGGCCAGCTGGATCGCCGTCACCGACACGCCCTGTCCGATGGGCGCGCGCGACTGCTTGAGTTTGTCCCATTTCTGCCACGGCGGCAGCAGGCCCTTCTCCTCGCCGGGCAGTTCGATGCCCGTCTTCTCGCCGAAGCCGAAAGCCGTCATGTACGACCGCAGGCGCCGCGGGCCGAGGTCGTATCCGAGCTTTCCGTAGATGACGTTGCAGGAGTGGACGAGCGCGTCGCGCACGGTCATGAAGTCGTCCATCTTGTGCGAGTCGGTGGGCAGCCGGTAGTAGCGGGGATCCGACCGGTCCGTGCTCATGACCGAATCCGGCCCCACCATCCCCTCGTTGAGGGCCGCGCAGGCGGTGATCGTCTTCATCACGCTGCCGGGGTCGTAGACCTGCGCGACGGCGTAGTTCTTGCGCAGCGCGCCCGTGGAGGCGGTGAAATTCCCGGGGTCGTAGTCGGGCACAGACGCCATCGCGAGCACGGCCGCCGTCTTCACGTCGAGGACGATCGCCCAGACGCGCTCGGCCTGGTGGCGAAGACGTCCTTCGAGGAGTATCCGCTCGACTTCGTGCTGGATGTTGTGGTCGACCGTGAGGTACACGTCGTTTCCGGGGCGCGGCTCCGCCGTGGACTCGCGCAGGTTGCGGAGCTCGCGGCCGTGCGCGTCCTTCCGCCCCTTCACGCGCCCGGGCGCCCCCCTCAGGTAACGTTCGTACACCTGCTCGATGCCGGCGGCGCCGACGGCGTTCGTGACGTCGCGGCTCACGAACCCGACGACCTGCGACAGGTTCCGTCCCTGCGGATACACGCGCACGATCTTCTCCGACACGCTGAGCTCGCGGATCTTCGACAGCCGCGCGTGTACAGTCTCGTCTTCGTTGGTCGTCAGGAACACGTACCGCCGTTTGCGGCGCGCGTATTCCGCGTAGGCGTCCATCACCTTGAGCTGCGGCAGGTTCAGCGACTCGGCGAGGTTGGTGATGTTCGCCCACCGGACAGCCGGGTCGATCGGGCGGGTCGGGTGGACGGGATCCTCGTTCGCGACCTTGGGGTCGACCGCGTACTCCCACACGGTCTTCGAGCGCGCATACGGCACGCCCGTCGAGGAGTAGATGCTCCCGCGCACGGCGACGGTGTTCCGGACGAGCGTGTAGGTCGGTTCCTTCTCGATCTGGACGTGCCCGAGATGCAGCAAGGTCAGGCGCACGGCCAGACCGACAAGGCAGATGCCGAGAACGCCGACCGGGAGCCAAAAACGAAAGTTTTCACCACGCAACGCCATTCATGCGACCGTCGTTAGCGGATTTTCCCGCGTGACGTCCTCTTCCGCGGCTGCGCCTCGGGGGTGATCTGGGCCATGTTGGCCGTAGCCAGACGCTCGCGGGCGCGGGCGACGGCGATCTGGCCCGGAAGCGGGCGGCCCGCCGCGTTCATGCGCACCTGCTGGTCCGCGCGCGGGAGGTTCATTTCCAGGCCGAAGCGCGTGAGCTTCTCCGGCAGGCGGTCCACCGCCATCATCTCGGTCCAGCGGGCCGCCACGCGTTCGCATTCCTTCGACAGCTGCTTGTAGTCCTTTTCGGCCGCTTCCAGTTCCTGCGCGATCGACGTACACCGCATGCCCAACACGCAGTAGAACATCACCATGGCGAACCCCGTCACCAGCAACGCGACGACCCCCGCCGTGTTGACCGTAAAACGGGAATGCTTGTTCACCTTCCTGTTTCTTCTCCTCATGCCGCCATCCTTTCTACTGTTCGCAGTTTCGCGCTGCGTGCCCTGGGGTTGACAATTGTCTCCTGTTCCGACGCGACCACCGCGTGGCGCGTGACCGGGCGGACCCGCGGGAGCTCTCCCTCCCACCGCTCCCCGCCTTGCTGGAGCGAAACCATGTGCCCGGCGTGTGCGGCGAAGAACCGCTTCACGATCCGGTCCGTCAGGCTCTCGAACGTGATCACCGCGAACCGGCCGCCAACCTTCAGGAGACCGAGGCCACCGTCCAAGGCCCGCTCCAGTTCGCCGATCTCGTCGTTCACGGCCATGCGCAGCGCCTGGAACGTGCGCGTGGCCGGATGGTGCGGCCCGCGCCGCCCCACCGTTCTCTCCACCAGCTCCGCGAGCTGGCCCGTGGTCTCTATGGGACGCAGCGCACGCGCCTGCACGAGCGCGCGCGCGATGCGGCGCGCGTTCGGCTCTTCGCCGAGCGTCCGCAGGATCTCCACGAGTTCCGACTCCGTCCGCGTCGCCACCAGCGTCGCCGCCGTCACGCCCCGCGACCGATCCATCCGCATGTCAAGAGGCCCGTCCGCCCGGAAGCTGAACCCGCGCTCGGCTTCATCCAGTTGAGGACTCGACACGCCCAAATCAAGCAGAATCCCATCGACTTCTCCTATTCCTTTTCCCCGGACGATCTCCGCAATCGAACCATGGCAGCCGTGGACCAGAACGACCTTCGCGCCGGACACCCCGTCCAGGCGCGCGGCACTCTCCGCAAGCGCCTGCTCGTCGCGGTCGACGCCCACCAGGGTCGTGCCCGCACCGCCGCACAGGAGAATCTCCCGCGCGTGGCCGGCACGCCCCAGTGTTCCATCTACGTACACGCCACCCTGACGGACCGCCAGCGAATCAACCGCCTCCCTGAGAAGAACTGGAATATGCATATCCCCTTCCTCCTCAGAAACGCAGCCGCCTCCTGGCGGCCCGCAGGTTTTCCGACTTCTCCGCCGAACGATCGGGCGCGTTCTCGGGAGCCCAGAGACGGGCCATCCGAACAGCACCCCTCATCACGACGGGACCCTTCAGGTTCGCATACTCCAACAGCCTGTCACAGATGCGGATGCGCCCCTGTATGTCAAACTCGAGCAATTCAGAGTCGTCGCCGATACTTTCGAGTACGTCATTGAGTTCTTCGTTTGTCAGGGCCTCCTCCTGGACGCCCGCCAGACGCGACTCAAACATCCTTTTCGGGATGAGCAGGAGACAGGGTACCCCTTCCTCCTTCATGACGTAAACATAGTCAGGACCCAAAGCTTGGCGCCACACGCTGGGAATCGTGAGGCGCTTCTTCGGGTCAAGAGGACGCTCAAAAGAATTCACCAGCGCACCGGCGAATCCCTTCTCCGTCTCTTCGACACTCTGTTTGCCTTCTGTTGACATCGCTGGACATACTCTACCACTTTTCCCCACCATCCGTCAATACGAAATTTGATATTTTTAAAAAAAATTTTGAGCGCCTATTTGATGACAACGATAAAACAAATAAACAATGCGATTACTGTCAAGTAATGCAAGATTTGGCAATATTATGCCTAAACCAAACTACCTGGAGCAAATAGCCTTCGCAGGTCAATCCGCCCGCGCACGCCCCCCACCGGGCCCCACCAAGTCCTTCACAAGCCCCCACGAAGCCCCACAAAGCCCTTCAAAAGTCCCCACGGAGCCCCACAGAATGCCCCACCTGTCCCCACGAATCGGTCACTTGATTTTTGCGACAATCGCGTGGACGGCAAAATAAACTCCCGTCAAGACAAGCGCGATTGTTCGGAACGTCTGGGCAGACAACCCGCCGGCAGACACGGCCACGGCCAATCCCGCGAGCAGCGCGAGAACGAGGACCGGCAGAAAGCGGAAAAGACGCAACGACGTGCTGCGAACGGGCGCGGCCGCCGATGCGGCGGCGTCTTCGGCCGCAGCGTCCTCTTCCGCGAGCGCGGCGACGCGCGCCTCCACGGCGTTGACATCTTTCCACACGTCCGGCGGCACCGGCGCACGCGCGCCGAAGAGCGCCGCGAACGCCACGTACGCGACGGCCGCGATCAGGAAGGACGGCAGGAAGAGGAAGAACGGATGCATCCAGCCGCCGACGAGCGCGGCGATGATGAACGCGCTCGACACGCCCCACGCGCCGAGCGCCGCGGGATTGATCCGCAGGCCGCGGTAGAGACACCAGAACCGCGTGAAGCCGATGCGCGGGAATATCCAGTGTTCCACGAGGCAGACCGCCCCGACGCTCGAGAGCAGCCACACGACATAGGAGACGAGCTTGTCCACCTGCATCATCGCGGGGAAACAGGCCGAAACGGCGATGACGGCGCCCACGCCGAACGAGAGCTGGCGCAGCGTCGCCTTCGGGAAAAACGTCGCGAACGAGAGCGCGGCGCGGTAGATGTTCGGCGTGGCCGTGGTCCAGCCCGCGGCGACGACGGCGAGAAGCCCCGTCCAGCCGAGAATCACGCGCGTGACGGCGCCGGAGTCGAGCTGCGCGAGGTTGGTCTTGAGGAGGAGCGCCGCCGTGGCGCCCATCACGCCCGCGCACGTCCACGCGAAGAAGTGCCCCACGTACATGCCGTAGAAGCCCACCCAGCCGTAGCGGGCCTTCTTCGCGAAGCGGAAGATCGCCATGTCGTTGAGTCCGCCGTGGTAGGCGAAGTTGCACATCCAGGCGAACGCCGCAACGTGCCAGAAGGAAAGGTGCGGCTGCCCGGCGGGGACCTCTCCCGTGAAGATGTGCGTCTCGAAGAGGCGCAGGAGCGCGGCGGGGGAGTCCACATGCCCGAACCCCGTCGCGCCGGTGAGCATCGGCAGCGCCACGCACGCGCCGCAGAAGAAGCAGGTGATCATCCACGGCGCGCAGATCGCGGAGAAGCGCGCGACGCCGCGGAAGCCGTATGCCGCCACGAACACGGTCACGGCCGCGAGCGCGAGCGTCAGGACCACGCATCCCGCGCTCGTGGGATACCAGTGGAGCTGGATCGGAAAGCCGCACGCCTCGCGGAGGGACGACGCGGCGATCGCCGTCATCGTGGCCGCGTAGCAGATCGAGGTGAGCCCCCACGCCGCGCTGTACGCCTTCTGGAACCACGGTCCCGTCGCCTTGCGCAGATAGGCGAAGAGCGAGAGACGCGTGTCCACCGCGATCGGCGCGCACGCGAGCGCGTACATGAGCGTGGCGAGGAAGTTGCCAACGAGGAGTCCCAGCAGCAGCTCGCCGGCGCGCACGCCCCACGTCACGAGGAGCGCGCCGATCACGAACTCGGTGGCGGCGATGTGCTCGCCGCCGTAGATGCCGAGGAACGCCCCGAGAGACGAAAGCCGCGCGGTGGGCACCGGACGTTCCTCCGGCGGCACCGCGCGGGCCCGGGCCTCGATTTCGGCCGAGGTCATGCGGAAGTCCCTACTTCACGATCTTGCGGCCACGCACGCCCGCCGCCGTCGCGGCGTTGGCCTTGGCCTTTTCGTGCGGACGCAGCGAGCGCACGGCCGCACCGGCCTGCCACATCTCGCCGTCGTGCATGTCCTGCAGCTTGGCCGCCATGAACTCCTTGTAGTCGGGACGGCCCGTGTCGCGGATGACCTCCTTCGCCTCCTTCATCGTCTTCACGCTCGCATAGAGCTTCTTGAAGACGGGCTCGACGGCCTTGCGGAAGATCGGGCGCCACTTGAGCGCGCCGTGCTGGGCCGTCTGCGAGCAGTTGGAGTACATCCAGTCCATGCCGTTCTCGTCCACGAGGCGGATGAGGCTCTGCGTGAGCTCCTCGCACGTCTCGTTGAACGCCTCGCTCGGGCTGTGGCCGTTCGCGCGAAGGGTGTAGAACTGCGCCTCCATCACGCCGCAGAGCGCGCCCATGAGGATGCCGCGCTCGCCCACGAGGTCGCTCGTGACCTCACGCTCGAAGGTGGTGGGGAAGAGGTAGCCGGAGCCGACCGCGATGCCGATCGCGATCGTGAGCTCGCGCGTCTTCGCCTCGTCCGCGCCGTTCGGCTCGTAGGCGTAGGAGCTGTTGATGCCCGCGCCGGAGAGGAAGTTGCGGCGCACGGACGTGCCCGAGCCCTTCGGGGCCACCATGACGAGCATCACGCCCTTCTGCGGCTTGATGCCCGTGAGCTTGTTGTAGACGTAGCCGAAGCCGTGGGAGAAGTAGAGCGCCTTGCCCGGCGTGACGTACTTCTCGATCGCCTTCCAGATCGTGGGCTGCGAAGCGTCCGACGTGAGCATCATGATCACGTCGCCCTTCTCGGCGGCCTCTTCAAGGGAGAAGAGCGTCTTGCCCGGCACCCAGCCGTCCTTGATCGCGCGCTTCCAGCTTGAATTGGGCTTCGTGGACTTGCGCTGGCCGACGATGACGTTGATGCCGTTGTCACGCATGTTGAGCGCCTGGCCCGGACCCTGGATGCCATAGCCAAGCACCGCGATCGTCTTGCCCTTGAGGACCTTCTGGGCCTTCTTGAGCGGGAATTCCTTGCGCGTTACGATTTTCTCGACGACGCCGCCGAAATTGATGTCCATCTTTCTTTACTCCTTTTTTCTCCGCTGAGGCGGAATTGCGGGATAGTATAGCACAACGTGGAAAGGATGTACACGGGAAATGTGGCTTCCGCGCGGCGCGGCTAACGTTTCAAGTTGGCCGGAACGTGGTTCTTGAACCAATCCGTCAGCACGCCGACGGCGAGTTTCGGTTTCCGGTCCGCGCTGAACTGCCCCGCCCAGCTCGTCGCCTGGTGCTTCTTCCCGTTGTGCAGGCACTCGCGTCCGCACGTGCGCGTGTCGAAGAACTGCCAGAACGCGATGCCGGCAATGGCGGGGTTGCCCCAGACGGTCTCCGCCACGAGCGCGTTGTGCTCGGCCTGGAAGGACTCGGTGTCCACGGGACACGACGGGTCGCGGCTGCCGTACTGTCCCGCGCCGCCCATCTCGGAGATGAGGAGCGTCTTGCCGGGATAGCGCTCGCCGAAGTATTTCGCCACCCAGTCCACGCCGAAACCCTCCATGTCGTGGATCTTCTGGGCGAGCTCGTCGTGCGTCCCCGGATAGCCGTTGATCGTGCCGGGATAGGTGTTGAACGCGACGATGTCGGTGTTCGCGTGGCAGATGTCGCCGCGCGTGCGGTTGCAGGCGAACGTGACGAGGCGGCCGGAATCCTCCTCGCGGATCGTCGTGATCAGCTGGTCGACGAGTTTCTTGCAGGCGGGCTTCGTGGAGTCGCATTCGTTGAGGAACGCGAAGATGATGACGGAGGGGTGGTTGAAGCTGTTGCGGACCATGAGCTTCGTCTGCTCCAGCTGCTTGGCGACGAAACCGGGGTCTTCGATGTCGCTCATGCCCTTCTTCTGCGTGTAGCCCTGCCCGTTGCCCCAGCCGAGGGACTCCTCCCACACGAGGACGCCCATCTCGTCGCAGAGGTCGAGAAACCGCTGCGCCTGCGGATAGTGCGCGCCGCGGAAGAAGTTGCCGCCCATCTTCTTCAGGTTCTGGATGTCGATGAGCATGAAGCCCTCCGGCGTGGCGGCGCCGAGCTGCATCTGCTGGTCGTGCCGGTTCGCGCCCTTCAGGAAAATGCGCACGCCGTTGAGGTAGAACCCGCCGTCCCGCGCCTCGATCGCGCGGATGCCGAAGCGCGCGCGCACGCCATCGCAGA
>JAFRNO010000037.1 GCA_017430155.1 Kiritimatiellia bacterium
CACTTAAAATGTCGGCTTGTGGCGGGCGGGGAAATGGTGTATACTGTCGGGCGTTCGCGCGGCAACAGTGACGCGCTACAAGATGAGGAAAAAGAAAATGGACCGCAAGCTGACCATCATGCCGTGTCTCGACATGATCAACGGACGCGTCGTCAAGGGCGTCAATTTCGTGAACATCAAGGACGCGGGCGACCCGGTCGAATGCTGCCGGGCGTACTGCGCCGCGGGCGCGGACGAGCTCGCGATGCTGGACATCACGGCGACCGTCGAGGGACGCAAGACCCTGCTGGAGGTCGTGCGCAAGGTCGCCGACGCGGTCACGGTGCCCTTCACCATGGGCGGCGGCATCTCGTCCGCCGCCGCCGCCGAGGAGGTCCTCAAGGCCGGCGCGAACAAGATTTCCACCAGCTCCGCCGTGTTCCGCCGCCCCGAGATGATCGGCGAGATGGTGCGCGCGTTCGGCGCGGAGCGCGTGACGGTGGCGATCGACGTCGCCCAGAACGCGGCGATGCCCTCAGGCTACGAGGTCTACATCGACGGCGGCCGCACCGCCACGGGCAAGGACGCGATCGAGTGGACGAAGCAGGTCAACGACTTCGGCGTCGCCTGCATCCTGCCGACCTCCAAGTCGACGGACGGCGTCCGCACCGGCTACGACCTCCCGCTCATCCGCAAGATCCGCGAGATCACGGACGCGTCCGTCGTCGCCTCGGGCGGCGCGGGCACGATGGAGCACTTCGCGGAGGCCGCCGAGGCCGGCGCCGACGTGCTGCTCGCGGCGTCGGTCTTCCACTTCCACATCATCGGCATCCCGGAGCTGAAGAAGTTCCTCGCCGACCGCGGCCTGCCCGTGCGCCTCTGACGCGCGTCAGGCGGACGGCATGATGCCGCGCATGTAGCCGAGCGCGAACGCCATCCCCGTCTCCCACCAGTCCGCGGCGTCGAGCCGCGGCGTGTGGTCGGGAATAACGGTACCGTCGAAGCCGCATTTTGCGTAGATCGCCATCGCCCGCTTCATGTCGACGTAGCCGTCGTCGATGAACACCTCGCTGTAGCGCGGCAGGGTTCCCGACGTGTTGCGGAAATGGACGTAGCCGATCCGCCCCGACGAGGCGAACTCCTCGATCGCGGCGTAGACGTCCACGCCGCGCATCGTCGAGATCGTCCCCTGGCAGAACTCCAGGCAGTTCGCGGGCGAATCGACGAGCGCGAGGAGCTTCCGCAGGCCCTCCACCGAGGTGAGCGGGCGGAACGTGCCCTTCAGGTATTCGATCGGCGGGTCGTCGGGATGCGCGCAGAGCTTCATCCCGTACTTCTCGGCCACGGGACAGAGGTTCTCAAGGAAATACCTGAGGCGTCCCCAATGCTGCTCGGGCGTCGTGGGCGGCAGGACGTCCACCGCGCTCCGGCGCTCGATCTCGGTGTTGAACCAGAAGCGCCGGGACGGCAACGGCGAATGGTCCACCTTGTCCTCGTCGAACTTCTTGATGGCCGCCGCGCCGCGTCCGTCGCCGTTGTTCACCTCGGAGTAGTACCCCTGCACGCCGCAGCAGCTGAAGTTGTAGCCGAAGCATTTGACGCCGACCTCGCCCGCGTTCGCCACGGTCTTCACGAGGTTCTCCATCTGCTCGTCCTTGCCGGGCTCGTCCAGCACGACGTGGTCGATGTGCTGCGGGTGGAAGTTCTCAATGCCCTCCAGCACGAGCCCGTGTTTCGCCGCCTGCGCGGCGATGCGCGCGAAGTCCTCCTTGTGCCACACGCCGTCCCCCGCGCCGAACGGCACCCACGCGATTACAGTCTCGCATCCGAGCTGACGCGCCATCGCGAGATGCCGGTCGCTCCACTTCTCGGGATGCAGTGCAATGCCCAGTTTCATTTCGTTTTCCTCACCGGCGCCGCCGTCACCTGCCGGTAGCGGTAGAGGCGGAGCGTATTGGGCGGAATCGCCTCGGCGGCATCCACCTCGCCGCGTTCGGGCTCGCGCACGGAAAGGAGCCGCCCGTCAAACGCGATTTTCACGGCGGCGGGCTTGTCAGCCGCGTTCCAGGCGAAAATCCCCGTTTCGCCGTTCGTGCCGTCCCAGCGGTTCGCGATGACCTTCTCACCGCCCGTCACGCTGAACCCCTCGTCGGCCTTGAACGTGCCGCAGAGAAGCAAATCGCCGTTCGCGCGCCTGAAGTCGCTCACGCACTTGAGGTAGTCCCGGTTCATGCGCCAGTTTTCCTTCGTCATCAGCTTCGGCTCCCTCGGCTTGCTGACGATTTTCTCGTAGTAGCCTTCGGGCAGCTCCGTGCCGCGCTCCACGTAATCCCGTTCCGCGCGGTAGCGCAGCTCGAAATCGACGCGCAGGTTCGTGACGGCGGTCCCGTTGGCGCGTTTGCGCGTGCAGAGCGGCGTGGAGTTGCGGTCGGTCATGATCAGTTCAGGGAACACGTAGAACGTCATCTCCGGGAACATGTCGCACGCATTCCCCTCCACGAAGCGGTTCGCCACGTTGTAGCCGGCGTCGGTCCCGTAGAACAATCCCTGGTAGAGCGCGACCGAATCGAGGATCGTGTCGTTGAACGCCTCGCTCCAGAGGACGAAATCCGGATCGACCTTGTGCATCGCGTCGGCGATCCGCTTCAGCATCGTCTCGCGGTCGTGCGCGAAGACGAATGCGCCCGGACGGTGTCCGTGGCGGCCGTCGAAGCAGAGACTCGGCCACTGCTGGCCGATCTGGTCGTAGAAAAAGCCCTGAAAGCCGAGCGCCTGCGCGTCGCGGCAGATCTTGAGCATCTGGTCGCGCCATTCGGACGAAACTGGACAGACCACGTCGAACGTCGTGCCGGGATGGTCCTTGAACTTCACCCAGTATTCGCTCATCGTCGTGCCGTCGCGCTTCATGATCGGGCACCTGTACCCCTTCTCCTCGTACCATTTCGTGCCGCCATGCTGCTGAAGCTGTCCGTTGGAATACACGGTTACGTGCAGTCCCCTCGCCTGAAGCGCCTTGATGCCCTTCACGAGCGCGTCGCGTCCGCCCATTGCCGGATCGGGATCGTATTCGGGATAGAGCTTGTCGTGTCCGCCCACGCCCCAGCCGTGGAACTCCACGTGCCGGAAGCCGTGGGCCAGCGCGACGTCGCCAAGCGATTCGAATTCGGTGTACGGATAGAGGATCTGGTCGTTCTGGTTCTTGAGGATCACCATCATGAAGCCCGTGAAATCCTTCCGCACGGCATCGGGGATGTGCACCACCTTGCGGCAGGTGTCCCACCACGCGCGGTACGCCTTCGCCGCCGTGTGCCACGTGCCGGCGTACTTCCTCATCACCACCTTCGGCACGTCGTACGAAAGTCCCTCCGGAATGAACATCGGGAAGTAGAAACCCATCTTGATCCGCTTCACGGTCGAATCGTATTCGATCTGGATGTCCTTCGCGCCGGCGAACGGATCCTCCGAAGCGAGATAGAAACCCTCCTCCCCGTCGTTGAGCGTCGCCCACTGCATCGTGGCGAGCCTGGACGGGAACGGCAACGGCGCGGCGCGGCTTCCGATCATGGCGTCCCACTTGCTCATGAACGGCACGAACACGCCCTCCGCCGTCTCCGTCCACATCGCCGAGCCCGCCTGCTTGACGCCGTGCTCCGGCCAGTTGCGGACGCGACGCCCGTAGACGTGCGGCACGTAGAGCGCGGACTTGCCCGGCGTCACCGCAAGCGGCGCGGACATC
>JAFRNO010000244.1 GCA_017430155.1 Kiritimatiellia bacterium
ACCTGAGCATTGATCCCGAGGCCCTGGCCGAGCTCCTGCCGCTGGCCGTCAAGGCGGCCGACATCTTCGAACGCGCCACGGCCCGCGAGGCGCGGCACGCCGCCGAGCTGCGCAAGCGGGGCATCGCCGAGGTGCCGCCGGAGGAGGATGAGCGGTACGTGGTGGACACGGCGGGGATCGGCGAGTTCGCCTTCGACGACCGCGGCGAGATCTACATCGACCGCCGCTTCGTGACGGACGAGGAGATGAAGACCGTGCGCGCCATCGAGGGCTGGATCGCGAAATGGTTCCCGCGCCAGACGGAGAAGCGGCGCATGCTCCCGGCCGCGGCCGGCAGCGCGACCGTGCCCACGTTCCGCGGATTCAGGAGCGAGCGCTACCAGAAACACGACGCGCTCATCGCCCGCCTCACGAAGGAGTTCAACGCGGACAAAGTCGGCTGGTGCGGCGGCACGCCCGCCCAGGCGGCGCAGATTCCCGACCTCACCCCGGCCCTGGTCAAGGCGCACATGATCGAGGAGCCCGGCGGCAACGGCCCGCGCTCGAAGGCGGCGTGGGCGGCGGACCCGCTGCAGGTCAACGTGCCCGGCGACTGGGGCGAGGAGAAAAAGCTCCTCGGCCTCAGCAAGCCCGCAAAACGCAACGAGGGAACGCCCGAGGCGAACGTGCGCGCGGCGATCAAGTATCTCTCGCGCAAAGGCTTCGGCATGTCGGGCCGCCCCGCCGCCGTGCGCCCCAAGGGCACGTTCGACGGCTGGCGCGAGGCGTGCCGGCGCTACAACGGGCGGCGCGACCGCACGGACACCGACCGCTACTACAGCGACGAATACGCGGACAAAATCCAGCGCCGCGCGGCCAATCCCGACCTCTTCGTGCCCGTCGAAATCAAGCTGGCGGCGCCCAAGGCGCCGCAAAGTCAGCCGGCAGCGGCGCCTCAAAAACCATCGGATCCCGCGTGACGGGGTGCTTGAGCGCGAGACGCCAGGCGTGCAGCAGCTGGCGTGCGGGCGGCGGATCAAACTGTCGGTCGAGGCGCGGGCGGCCGTAGACGGCGTCGCCCACCACGGGCGTGCCGAGAGAGGCCATGTGCACGCGGATCTGGTGCGTGCGCCCCGTCTCGATCACGCACTCCACGCGGCTCACCGCGCGCGCCGACGCCACCACGCGGTAGTTCGTCACGGCCACCTTCCCGTTGCGGTCCACGATCGCCATCTTCTTGCGGTCGAAGGGACTGCGCCCGATCAGGTTCTCGACACGTCCCTCGGCGGGCACGGGCGTGCCGTGCACGAGCGCAAGATAGGTCTTCTCAACGTTCGCGTGCGAGGCGAACTCGCGCGTAAGCACGTCCATCGCGCGCTGCGACTTCGCCACCACCATCACGCCGCTCGTGTCCTGGTCGAGGCGGTGCACGATGCCCGGACGCGACACGCCGCCGATGCCGCTGAGATCGGGGCAGTGCGCGAGAAGCGCGTTCACGAGCGTGCCGGTGAGATGCCCCGGCGCGGGATGCACCACGAGCCCGGCGGGCTTGTTGAGTACGAGGATGTGTCCATCCTCGTACAGAACATCAAGAGGGATTTCCTCGGGTTCCGGCACGGCGGGGACGGGCGGCGGGATGAACACGTCGAGCGCGTCCGACTCGTCGACCTTCGCGCCGGCCTTCGTCACGACCTCGCCATTGACCTTCACGAAACCGGCCTCGATGAGGCCCTTGATGCGCGACCGCGAGAAGTCGCGGTGCCGCGCCATCAGCACGATGTCGAGGCGCTCGCTCATTTTCCGCTGAGGGCGCGGCGGATGATCGTCTCGGTGTCGGCGACGGAGGGGTCGTCCGCCAGTACCTGCTGCACCTGCTTGCGCGCGGTGTCCTCGTTGAACCCGAGCGCGGTGAGCGCGAGGAGCGCGTCGCGCACCACGCCCGCCTTCGCGTCGTCGGCGGAGGCGGCGGTCGCGTTCGCCACGGCCTCGATCGGGTTCACCTTGTCCTTCAAGTCGATCACGATGCGCTCGGCCGTCTTCTTGCCGATGCCCTTCACGGACGCGAGGCGCTTCGCGTTCCCTTCGGCGATGGCGAGCTGGAGGTCGCCGATCGTGAGGCCGGAGAGGACGGCGAGCGCGATCTTCGGCCCCACGCCGGAAACGGACGTGACGAGCTCGAACATCTCGCGCTCGCGTTCGGTCGCAAAACCGTAGAGCAGCTGGGCGTCCTCGCGCACGCAGTGGTAGGTGAAGAGCTTCACGGCCTCGCCGGCCGCCGGCAAATGGTCGAACGTGGAGAGCGGGATGAACGCCTCATAGCCCACGCCCCCCACGTCCACGATCACGCGCGAGGGCGACTTCTCCGCCAGGATTCCCTTGACGTAGGCGATCATGCGAGCGCCTCCCGGTAGCGGAACGCCTCGATGGCGGACGCCTTTTTCGTGGTTGGGTCGAACGTGACGACGGCGCCTTCGA
Source organism: Kiritimatiellia bacterium (assembly GCA_017430155.1). Classification (GTDB taxonomy): domain Bacteria; phylum Verrucomicrobiota; class Kiritimatiellia; order RFP12; family UBA1067; genus RUG572. The sequence continues at coordinate 2,455 of JAFRNO010000244.1, forward strand.
GCGTCGCGGGGCCCTCCGCCACCGTGAAGCGGGCGGGAACGCCCGTGAGGAACTTCTGCTGCACGGGGCCGAAGTCGCGGCCGATGGACGAATACCACGGGCCCGTCATGCCGAGGTCGGTCTGGAACGCGGTGCCGCCGGGCAGCACGACGGCGTCCGAGGTCTGCACGTGCGTGTGCGTGCCCACGACCGCCGTGACGCGTCCGTCGAGGTAGTGCGCGAGCGTGATCTTCTCGCTCGTTGCCTCGGCGTGGAAGTCCACGAACACGGGCACGTCCTTCGGCATCTCGTTGAGCGCGGCGTCGGCCGCGCGGAACGGGCAGTCGATCGGGTTCATGAACACGCGGCCGAGGAGGGTGAGGACGGCGAAGCGGCAGATGGGCGTGGTGACGAGCGCCCAGCCCTTCCCCGGCGCGCCGGGCGGGTAGTTGGCGGGGCGCACGGTGTTCGCAAGCTGGCCGATGGTGGGGGCGAACTCCTTCTGCCCCCACGTGTGGTCACCGAGCGTGATCGCGTCCGCGCCCGCCGCGGCGATCTCCTGCGCGAGCGCCACGGTGATCCCGCTGCCGGCGGCGGCGTTCTCCGCGTTGACGACCACGGCCGTCACGCCGAGCTCGCGGCGGATCCGCGGCAGCTGTTCCTTGAGGATGCGCCGCCCGGGGCTTCCCAC
>JAFRNO010000245.1 GCA_017430155.1 Kiritimatiellia bacterium
CCCGACGCGCTTCCCGTATGAGCAGCTCGTCGAGCTGCGCAAACGCCTTTCCGCGTACCCGCGTCCGCTGGAGCAGCGCGTCGTGGTCTACGACGACCTTCTCGACAAGCGGGAGAACCCGGGCGACCTGAAGCCGTCGCTCGACCTCGTCGACGCGGTCACGTACTGGACGTGGAGGGCAAAGGACATTCCCCGCATCCCCGAGCATCTCGCGAAACTGCGCAAACTCGCGCCCGGCAAGCCGATATACCTTGGAATCTATCTCTGGGATTTCGGGAGTCACAAGGAGATGCCGCTGGAACTGATGGAAATGCAGCTCAAGTTTGCCCTAGATGGCTGGAAGAACGGTACGCTGGAAGGCTTCGTGTTCCTCTGCTCGTCGATCTGCAACAGGCCCTACCCCGCGGTCATCGCTGCGCGGAAGTGGATTTCCGAGCACGGCAGTTTGCGCCGCGAGCCTTGTTGCTCCAAGACGGGCAGAAGCCATTACGTTGAACGAGCCAGCAACTGAGTGGTGACGATTAAAAAGGAAAGATTTGCATGAGGAAGAAACTGGCAGTTTTCATCGAGATGGTGCGTCACGGGTTTGTCCGCTTTGCCCCGTTCAACGTCGGGGCCGTGCTTCTGACCGTGTCCTTGATACGGTGGAATCACATTCCATGGAATGAGCGCGAGACGGCCGTGCTGCCGATCGCGCTCGCTTACGGTGTGTGTTGGGGTATGCTGACGGCGCTTGCGGCGCGCTTGTCGCTTGAGCGGCGCGCGGCGAGGCAACGGCTTCAGAATGCCGTCCCTGCCGTGTTAGGCCTGCTGACGGCGGTCGTCGGCACCTGGTTCTGGTGCTGCGTGCGGGAAGGGAACGTGTACTACGGGTTGTGGCGCATGGTCTACTGGGGCGGCGTCACGGCGCTTGCGGCGGCGGCGATGGCGAGCCTGTTCGGGAAGAGAAACAGGTTGACGCTCTTCGGACAACTAATCCAGTCCGCTTCCTTTGTGGGGATGATCTCTTTTGCAACGATGCTGGGGGGATTCTTGTGCGTAGAGGCGTATCGGGAACTGATCTTCAAGATATCCGGCGATTGCATTGAGGACGTCATGATAATAGTCTGGTGTATGATTGCGCCGGTCTTCATGGCCGCCTGTCTGCCGCGAGACGATGCGCCGACTGAACGTTCCCGCTGGTTCAACGTCCTCTTCTGGTTCCTTACGCCGTTGGGGATTGTCTTGATAGCGATTCTCTACGTCTACATTGTCAGGATAATGTACGAGGGAATGCCATCGGGAAAGATGAACTGGTATGCCTCGTGTGCGCTCGCCGGATATCTCCTCTTCTGGCTCGCTCTCCGCGCGTCGTCGGTTCGCTTCTTCGCGCGCGTGGCGCGATGGGGGTGGCTTGCGCTTGTGCCGGTCGTGGTCACGCAGATTGTCGGCATCGTCATCCGTTATCAGGCGCACGGGCTGACGACACCTCGCATGGCAGGCATGGTGACGCTGGCGATCGGCATCTACGCGCTCGTCCTGGCGGCGCTCGACCGCGACGCGAAAAGTTTGTTCGTCGTGACGGCGGTAGCTGGGCTCGTCTTCACCGTCACTCCGCTCAACATCGTCGACATTCCGCTTCGCGAGCAGAGTTCGCGCCTACGCCGGGTTCTGCAGCAGTACGGTTGCCTTTCGGCGGACGGCGTCCTGTCCGTTCCGGACAAGCCCGACATCCCCCTGAAAGACGCACAGAAGCTCGTCAGTGCCTGGAAGTATTTGGTTAACCGGTATGACCATACGGAGACGACGACCAATGTGCCCCCTGTTAGACCGGGCGTATGGTATCGTGCTTCATTTGCGCAAGGCGTGCTCGCCGCGACGCATGCCGTACGTAAGAACTGCGACCTGCCTACACTTCTGAAAATCGACGAGAGCAATTTTGAGCTTGCGAATGACAGCAAGCGATACAAATCCCATTGCACGTCGCACTATTTCCATCTTGACGAACGCGGCATGCTGAACATCGGTGGCTATGCCGGGATGCGCAAGATGAAAAATTCAGGTGACATCGAAGAATCTCGAGACGAACGATATTATCTCAAGTTCTCCGACGACGTTACGATGCTGCTGCCGACAAGTTTCTGCGATGTTACAGAGCACATGAATCGCATCCGCGAGGCGACCGGGGCGAAAACCAGATGGCGGGTCGGCGGTTTGCATGGCTCGTACCGCATTGCTCCGGAACTGGCGATTTGGCCGCTTGCCGATGACGTGGCGCTTATGGTGACGGAGATTACTTGTAGCATTAATACAGAAGCGAAGAAAACCTTTTCCGGGCATGTCTATGGCTTTCTGCTCGTGAAGCCGAACCACCCCCTGTACCGTGCAGAGAACGACAAACGAAAGAAAAGATGATATTGTTAACGGGAACATGACATGTCGAAGGAAAACACGAAGGCCAAGAAGATCTGTGCGGCCCTGCGGCGGGAGCTGCAAGGCACGCACGCGTTTCCCAGCGAACGCGCGCTGATGCGCCGTTTCGACGCGGCGCGCGAGACGGTGCGCCGCGCGCTTGCCGAACTGCAGGCGGAGGGACTGGTGGTGCGTCAGGTCGGGAAGGGGACGTTCCCCTCCAAGCGGGCGCGCCAGGTGCCGGGCCGCATCGGCCTCATCGTGCTCTCCTACGCGGAAATCTTCGCGCCCATCTGCGCCGAGATCGGCCGTCTGTGCCGCGCGCGCGGATTGGAGTTGCTGTTCGGCGACGTGTCCGCCCTCGACTACACGGCCCGCGCGGAGCAGGCGCGCCGCTTTGCACGCGACTTCGTGGCGCAGCGAGTGAGCGGCGTGATCCTCCAGCCGATAGGCTTCATGGAGAACGCGGCGGCGCTCAACGCCGAGATGCGAGACCTCTTCGCTGCGGCCAACGTCCCCGTGGTGCTGCTGGACAGCGGCTGGCCGGACGGTCCGGGCGTGGCGGACGTGGTCGGCGTGGACAACTTCCGCAGCGGACAGGTGCTCGCCGAACACCTGCTTGCGCGGGGCGCGCGCCGCAGCCTCTTCCTCACGCGCCCCCATGCGCCGCCCAGCAACCAGCTTCGCTACGAGGGCGTCCGCAGCCGCATGGACTGCAGCATCTTGCAGATGGAGCCCGACAATGCGACAGCGCTCCGCAAGGCGCTGAAGCGCCATCGTCCCGATGCGCTCGCGTGCGGGTACGACGCCTACGCCGCGCAGGTCTTGAAGACGCTCGGCGCGCTCGGCGTGTCGGTGCCGAAAGACATCCTGCTGACGGGCTTTGACGACGTGAAGTACGCGACGCTCGTCTCGCCGCCGCTCACGACTTTCCGCCAGCCGTGCGCCGACATCGCGCGCGCCGCATTCGAGGCCTTGCTCGCGCCCTCGGCCGAGCCCGACCGCCTACCGCGCACGATACTCCTCAACGCCCCGCTCGTTACGCGGGAATCCACGTCGCCAAATTACCTAACGGAAAATCGCCAAATTACCTAACGAAAAATCGCCAAATTACCTAACGGTTGACATCTGCGCATGTTTCAGCTGTCATTTGCGGTGCTTGTCGCGCACGGGGATTTCGCCTACCGTCGCAAGGAGGATGGAATCGTCATCTGCCCGATTGGGTGCATCCGGCCATGATTGTGAGGC
>JAFRNO010000246.1 GCA_017430155.1 Kiritimatiellia bacterium
ATGGGGTTGCGGATAGTGTATCAAAAGTGAGAGGACAAAGGACGGAGGACAGAAGACAAAGGATAAGAGGCAGTAAAGCGCAAAGCACCCTCCAGCCCAATCATCTATCCTTTGTCCTCTGTCCTAAATCCTCTTTCTTCTGTCCTCTGTCTTCTGTCCTCCGTCCTCTGTCCTCCACATTGGCCACCCTTGCCAGCATTCCCCACGATTTTCCTATTGCACAGCGGCGAAGAAAATGGGATAATTCTACACATGAACGAAGCCAAACCAGATTTCTCGACGTCGGCCCACCTGTTCCCGCACATCAACCGCGAGGGCATGCGCTTCGGCACGGCGGCGCTCGTGCTCGCCTTTTTCTTCGCCGGGGGCGTCATCGCGCTTTGGTTCTTTCACCCGCTCGCGGCCGCCATCCTCGGCCTGTTCGTGCTGCCGCTGTTTCTGCTCAGCTACGGCGTGTTCCTCTTCTTCCGCGACCCCGAGCGCTATCCACCAGACGACTCCGCCGCCGTGCTCTCGCCGGCCGACGGACGCATCTGCCTCATCGGCAAGTACGCGCTCCCGCCGGAGCTGGACGCCGCCGCCGCCGGCCTCGACCCCGCCGCCGAACACTGGCGCGTGAGCGTGTTCATGAGCGTGATGAACGTGCACGTGAACCGCATGCCCACGGCCGCGAAGATCCTCAAGATGGCGCACGTGCCCGGCAAGTTCCTCAACGCCTCGCTTGACAAGGCGTCGACGGACAACGAGCGCTGCTGCTACCTGATGGAGACGCCCGTCGGCGTGAAGTACGGCGTGGTGCAGATCGCGGGCCTCGTGGCCAAGCGCATCGTTCCTTTCGTGAAAGAGGGCGCAACCCTTGCGGTGGCCGAACGGTTCGGCCTCATCCGCTTCGGCTCGCGCCTTGACGTCTACCTGCCCGCCGGCGTCGAACCGGAGGTGCGCGTCGGCCAAGTCATGGTGGCCGGCGAAACCATACTGGGACACATCAAAAAATGAGCAAGTTCCGTCTGAGAGGGCGGCGGCGCAAGAACCGCCCCGCATCGCACGACCGCATCCCCCTGCGGTCAATCGTTCCCAACCTCATCACCTCGATCGCCGCATGCGCGGGCATCACGAGCATCACGATCAGCGCGACGAACTACGCAAAGACGCTCGCGGGCAAGGCGCCCGCCACGCCGCGCGACTGGTTCATGGGGCTGCTCGCCCTGCTCGTCGCGTGCATCTGCGACGCGATGGACGGGCGCGTGGCGCGTCTCCTGAACGCGAGCTCGAAGCTCGGCGCGGAACTCGACTCGCTCGCCGACTTCGTGAACTTCGGCGTGGCCCCCGCGATATACATGTACTTCTGGTACCTCTCGGGCCGGCCGGACATGCCCCAGCACCTCAAGAACCTCCTGCTCGGCGCCGCGCTCTTCTACGCGCTCTGCGACGCGTTCCGCCTCGCGCGCTTCAACACGATGCTCGAGCAGCCGACCATCCCCTACTGGAAGAACTTCTTCCTCGGCGTCCCCGCGCCCGGCGGCTGCTGGATGGTACTCACGCCCGCGATCCTGACGCTTGCCTTCGCGGGCAAGGAATCCGCACCGTTCGTGCACAACGTGAGCAACGTGTTCCAGAACCCCTGGTTCGGGATGTCGATGCTCCTCTTCATCGGCGTCCTGATGGCAAGCCGCCTGCCGACGATATCCCTGAAATCCCTCCACATCTCGCGCCCGTATCTCCTGCCGACCATGGCGGCCTGCCTTCTGCTCATCGCCTTCCTCGCCACGAACTTCTGGCTCACGCTCGGCGTCGTGGGGGCCGGCTACATCCTGACCGTGCCCTTCGTCGGGCTGGTGTTCCTCAAGGTCCGCGCCAAATACCTGCGCGACCACGGCGACTCGGAGTTCGAAGCCGCGCCGCCGCCGCCCGCCACCGCCGCCTAGCCATGCCCTGCGAACTCTGTCCGCGCCGCTGCAGCGCCGACCGCGCGTCCGGCGCGACCGGCTTCTGCCGGGCTGGTTCGCTCCCCCGCGTGTTCCGCTGGGGACCCCACTTCGGCGAAGAGCCGCCGCTCGTCGGGCCGCACGGCTCGGGGTGCGTGTTCTTCTCGCGCTGCACGATGAAGTGCCTCTACTGCCAGAACTCGCCGTGGAGCTGGAACGGCGAAGGCGAAGACATTCCCGTGGCGCGCCTCACTGAGATCCTGCGCGACCTCGCCGTAAAGGACCGCTGCTCGAACTGGAACCTCGTCTCGCCCACGCCCTACCTCCCTTTCATCCGCGCCGCCGCCGCACCCCTCCTCGCGGAGGGCATCCGCCTTCCCTTCGTGTGGAACTCGTCCGGCTACGAGACGGTCGAGACGCTTTCCGCCTATCGCGACCTCTGCGACATCGCGCTCGTCGACATGCGCTACGCCGACGACGCAACGGCGCGCGCCGCGTCCGCCGCGCCCGGCTACGTGGCGGCGAACCGCGCGGCGATCCGCCACTTGCACGACACGCTCGGTCCGCTCGACTCCGATGCCCCCGGCGCCGCGACGCGCGGCGTGATCGTGCGCATCCTCGTGCTGCCCGGCCACGCCGAGGAAGCCGCCGAGAACCTCGCCTGGCTCGCGGGCGAGGGATTCACCGACCTCCACGTCGCCGTGATGAGCCAGTACACGCCCGTCTACAAAGCGCTGAAGACGCCGCCGTTCGACCGTCCCGTCACGGAAGAGGAATACGACCTCGTCGCGGAGGCCGCCGAAGACTTCGGCTTCACGCGCGGCTGGGTGCAGGGATTTGAATCCTCCGGCGCGTCTAACCTGCTCGGCGAGCAGATGTCCCCCGGACACGGCGCCGTGCAGGCGTGAGGCCTACCTTCTACCGCTTTTCTTCTTCTCGCGGTCAAGCGCGTCGTTGATGGCCTTCGGCGTGAAGAAGTTGGGGACGTTGATTTCCGGCACCGG
>JAFRNO010000247.1 GCA_017430155.1 Kiritimatiellia bacterium
CCACAATTGCCCTGTCGAAAAAAACTGCCGCTAAAAGCTTCAACCGCAGGATGCCGACAAATCCAATGCAAATACACGCAATCGCCAATAACCATTTCCCAGTCTTTTTCATCTTTGAAGTCCAAGTCTTCTTCCCCATAGAAGGATTTGTTTCTAAGCCATCATTCTCTGCCAAATGTTGGATTACGCAAGGACTGGAATCTCGCGTCAGTACTTCGCCTTCATTTTGTAAATGAATGTGACCTTCATCTGGGTTACGTGATAGAATAAGACATAGGCGGGCAAGCCATCGCAATCCGCCGCAAGTCCCTGCGATGGTTACTTCACCATCAGAACCAACCGTTACGCGGACTTTCTTTGCCGAATTCGTAATTGGCATGCCATTCATCCCCTCTCAATCACTTTTCCAAGAGGTTGTAGAATCGCCCCATCGCCATCTCTGCCAAATTCCTGGGGACTGTCCCCATCTAAGCGCGGGTGTATGAACAGGAGATCGGGCGGCCGGAGGTGCCCAGCGAGGTGACGGGGCGCACGGCCACGATGAACTGATCGCCCTTCGGGAGCTGCGCCTTCGGAACGAACAGCGTGGTGACGCCCCCGTTCGGTTCATGCCCGACGGGCAGGTTGCCTCCGGCGGCATAGACGCTCTTGCAGAGTTTGGGAGCATCAGCCGTCACGGTGGCGGCATCACCAGCCGGAACCGTGGTTGTAATCACCACGTCGTAGCCGTAGACGCGCGAGGCGGGATTGGCGTCCGCAAGGGGGATGTCGATCCGCAGTGCGGGCTTGCCCGGCTGTTCCGGACGATCCGCCGGCGGCGGCATGGTACCCTCGGCGACGGTAAGGCTGGCGCCGTCGCGGAACTGCGGCTCGCCGATGTGCTTCTTCAGCTCGTCCCGCGAGAGGGCATGCGGCTCGTACGCGCCGAGCGGCATGATCCAGTCCGCCCCGAGGCTGCCGCCAATACCGAACTCGCGCCGCGAGATGACGAGCTGGTCGTCGTAGACGCGCACGACGTAACCCTGGCGTCCCGCGCCCAGCGCCTCCCCGCCCTCGAACTCGACCTTGTCGGCCCGCTTGGCGGAGCCGGTCGCCTTGCAGCCGCGCGGCTCGCAGGACGGGATCTGGATCATCGGGAACGACGTGTAGAAATGGACGTTGTTCCAGTTCGCCGCGCTGTGGTGCCAGTGCCCGAAGAACCCGACGGCCTTCTTGAACGGGCGCAGCGCCTTGTTCGCCTTGGCGTGGTGGCGGACATGCGAGAGGATGAAGAACGGGTCCTTGCCCTCCAGAAGCCCCCACTCCTTCGCGTGCGCCCGAAGGAATTTCGCGGTCTCCATCTCGTCCACCCCGTAGTGCCGGCCGATGAAGTGGTAGCCCTTCACGACCTTGTGCCACACGGGCGCGTACGGCTCGCCCCAGATGCGCTGCCAGTTCCCGGCCACGTCGGTGCCGATGACGCGCTTGGCGCGCTCGGCGGGGTCGGGGAAGGCCTTCGCCACGAAATCGCCGTACCCGGCGCCGTCCACGTCGTGGTTGCCGTTCACGAAGAGCTTCTCCACCACGTGCCCGTCCGGCGCGCGGTTGTTCGGAAACACCTTCCGCCAGGCCGCCGCGTGGAATTCCTGCTCGAGGATCTGGCCCCGGTGCGCCATGTCGCCGCAGTTCATCACGGCGTCCACGTTCTGGTCGCGGAAGTACTTGAACGCGGCCACGAGGTACTTGTCGGGCCAGTGCTTGCCGCGCCCCTTGCCGTTGACGGACGTGCGCAGATGCGTGTCGCTGACCGCCCCGAACACGAGCCGGGGCGCCTTCGGCGGCGTCCAGCCGGGCGGCGCGGCGAAGATCCGTCCGCTTCCGGCGCACGCGCCGAACGCGGAGAAGAGGCCTTTCAGGAATCCAGCACGCGAGATGGCCATTTTTTTCCTTTACATGAGGACGTTGTCGATGAGGCGGGTTTTGCCGGCGTAGGCGGCGAGCAGCACGGCCGTTCCCTTCGCGAGGGTCTTCACGGGCGCGAGCGTCTCGGCGTTCACGGCCTCCACGTAGTCGGGACGGAGCCCCGCCTTTTCAAGGGCGGCCCAGGCCTTCTTCTGGAGCGCCTTCCACGGACGCGCCCCCTTCGCCGCCTGCGCCTTGAGCGCCTGCAGCGTGCGGGAAAGCGCGAGCGCGTGTGCGCGCTCGTCATCCGAAAGGTAGGCGTTGCGCGAGCTGCGCGCGAGGCCGGACGGTTCGCGCACGATCGGCGCCACGACGATCTCCAGGTCGAAGTTCAGGTCGCGCACCATGCGGCGGATGATCGTCGCCTGCTGGTAGTCCTTCTGGCCGAACACGGCGAAATTCGGATGCGCGAGGTTGAAGAGCTTCGCCACCACGGTGCAGACGCCGCGGAAGTGTCCCGGACGCCGCGCGCCGCAGAGAGATCCCGAGAGCGCGCCGTCCTCCACCACCCACACGCTGTGGTCGGACGCGTACATGTTCGCGGGAGTTGGGAAGAAGATCGCCGTCGCGCCCGCCGCGCGGCACTTGGCGGCGTCCGCCTTGTGGTCGCGCGGATACTGCGCGTAGTCCTCCTTCGGACCAAACTGCGTGGGGTTCACGAATACGCTCACCACGATTTCGTCCGCACCCTTCTTCTTCGCCGCCGCGATGAGCGAGAGATGCCCCTCGTGGAGCGCGCCCATCGTGGGGACGAGCGCTATTTTCCTTCCAGCCAGACGCTGGGCCTTCGCCCACCGCTGGAGTTTCTTCGGATCGTTGAATGTCTTCATCTCACTTCCCGTAGAGGAGGATGTTGAGGAACGCGGCGACGAGGCGGCCGGACGACAGGAGCGACTTCTCGGATATCTTGTCCATCGTGTCCTCGGGCGTGTGCCACCAGGCGTTTCCGGGGCCGTAGTCGAAATCAATGAAGTTGATGGCCGGGCAGCCGGCCGACAGGAACGCCGAATGGTCGTCCGTCACCACCAGCGACTCGTCGATCTTCAGCAGGTCCTTCAGCCCCGCCTTCTCGGCGGCCTGCTTGGCCAGTTTCTTGAGGATGGCGGTCGAGTTCCCGGGAACGATGACGTGCAGATCCTTGTCACCCAGCATGTCGAGGCAAATGGCCGTCTTGACGCTCCGTTTCTTCTGGCGGAACTGGTCCACCAGATGGCGCGACCCGTGGAAACCGTCGTTCGGCCCGTAGGCCTTGAAACATTCCTCGCCGTCCGTCCAGACGAGCGCGATGTTGTCCGGATGCGGCCCCGTGCGGTTGATCGCGTCGGCGAGCGCGATGAGCAGTCCGCACGTGGAGGCGCCGTCGTTGGCGCCCGGACACGGCTGCTTCGCGGTGCTGGGCGTGTCGAAATGCGACATGATCACGATCCAGTGGTTGTTCGTCTTCGTGCCAGGGAACTCGATGACGACATTGCAGAACGGCCGCTCGCCGAGGGGCGTCTCGTCGCGGAAAGGATCGAGCGACGCATCCGCCCCGCACCAGCTCGCGCGGTCGAGCAGCCAGTTTGCGGCCAACCGGCCGCGTAGCGTGCCAGCATGGCGCGGCGTGCACTCCTTCACGAACGCGCCCGCGGCTTCATACGCCGTCCGTGCGTCGTCCGCCGTAAACACCACCGGCACCGCGCCGGCCGTCCAACTGACCAGCGCGCACGCCACAACTCCTCCAAACCTCTTCAACTCAACCTTCTCCTCTTACTTTCCCACTCCCCATTTTCCATTCTTCATTCTTCATTCGCCATTCCCCTCATCCCATCTTCACGCCCAACATCGCCAGCACGCGGTCGAGGTCGTCGTTGTTGATGAAGTCGATTTCCAGGACGCCTTTCGTGTGCTTGCCGTTCGCGTGCGTCATGCCGCTCGTGAGGCGCACGGCGCAGCCGAGCGTGCGGCGGAGCTCCTCCACGACGGAATTGGCGTAGCTGTCGGGGATGTCCGGCGTGCCCGGCTTGCGCTCCACGACGGGCGCATGCAGCTTCGCGACGCGCCGCTCAAGCTCGCGCACGGTGAGTCCGCCCACGAGCTTTCCGGTTCGAGGGTCGAGCACGGGCACGCAGGCCTTGGCGAGCTCGCACGTCTCCACCACGTTTCCGTAGCGCGCGTGAAGTCCCTGCAGCACCTTCGCGTGGCCCACGGAGATCGCGCGCTGGCGGACAAGCCCCTGGACCTCTTCGGGCAGGTCGAGCAGGCCCACCGCGTTCGCGATCGTCGAACGCCCCTTCTTGCCGACGCGCTCAGCGACCTCCTCGTACGTGAGGTTGAAGTCCTCCTTGAGGGTGCGGTAGCCGACCGCCTCGTCGATCGGGTTGAGGTCGTCGCGCTGCAGGTTCTCGGTGATCGTCATCACGGCGGCGGCCGCGTCGTCCACATCCTTCACCACCACGGGCACGAGTTTCAGGCCGGCCTCGGTGGCCGCGCGCTGGCGGCGCTCGCCGCAGATGAGCTCCAGCTTGCCGTCCTTCCGCCGGCGGCACGTCAGCGGCTGGATGATGCCGTTCTGGCGGATGGACTCGACGAGGTCCTCCAGCGCCTCGCGGCTGAACTCCGTGCGTGGCTGCCACGGCGATCGTTCGATCTCCCACGGCGGGACCTGCAGCACGCGTTCGCCGGCCGGCGCGGAGACGGCGGGGGGAACGAGCGGCACGACGGGCGGCGGCGCGGGCACCGCCGACGACGTGCCCGGACCAATCAGCGAATCGAGGCCGCGGCCGACGCGGCCGAGGCC
>JAFRNO010000004.1 GCA_017430155.1 Kiritimatiellia bacterium
ATCAAGCCCGACGACCCGAAGAACTTCACTTCGTTCGGTCTCTACCGCTGGCACGTCACCGACCCCGTCCGATTCGACAAGGGCCTGAAGGTTACGATCCAGGACCTCGGCTGGAAGGCGCGCGGACTTTACAACGCGCAGGCGTCCGACATCGCCTCCACGACGTTCTGGTATCAGGCCGAGCCACACGCCCCCTTCCCGAAGCTTCCTTCGGCAGACCAGCTCGTCAACTGCCCGTAATTCCACGACGCTAGAAAATGAGGAGACAAGTCATGAGCGGAGAACTGAAAAATCGTCTTGCGCCACTTGCCAAGACTGCCGTCGTAGCCGTTCTGGCGGGATGGGGATTAGGCCATGAGGCGGATGCGGCGTTGACGGACGGGCTGAAGGCCTGCTGGCACTTCAATTCAGCCGACACGCTGATGAACGACGTCGGCCCTCACCGGACATCGCTCGAAAGCATCGGCAGCGTGACGTTTGATGCAAACGAAAGCCCTTACGGCAACGGATCGGCGTACTTCAACGGCTCGTCATATCTTCAGCCACTCGGCGGTGGATATCTGCCGGACGGTCCGCACGGTTCTTCGCCGTTCACGTTCGCGTGCTGGTTTAAGGTGTCCGCAACCGGGGCCCGCCAGCTGTTCGTGTTCGGAAGAGACATTGACAGCCATGCCGTAGGACTTCGGATGGAGAGTGGTCAGGACGTATGCCTTTCATACCTGTGGGGTACAGTCAACGAGAGCCTCGTGTACCCGACTGACGGAACCTCGACGTTTGCCGGCGGCTGGCACAGCGTGGTACACGTCTGGGACGGAACGACGTTCAAGATATTCATCGACGGCGTCACTGCGGCGTTGACGCCAAAGGCCGCATCCGTCACGCGCACCGCGGCAACTCCGCCAGACATCATTCCATACGTGTTCCGCCTCGGATGGAGTCTCAACAGCGGGAAATGGTCTGGCTGGATCGATGAAGCGGCACTGTGGGATCGTGCGCTGACTACCGACGAGATCGCCTCATACATCTCAGGCGGCGTGCCGGCAACGACATCAACTTTCCCTGGCAACGACTACATGATTACGAGTGCGTCCGACGCGATCCCTGCGCTTTCCGGTTCGGACAGACTCACCGTCAACCTGCCCGTGGGAACGAGCCTAAGATTGGAAGGCGACCATTCCGGATGGCACGGTGTGCTGGACGTCCTACAAGGAGTTGTCGTCATTCCGAGCGCGACGGCGGTGGGCAGCGCCGTCATCTACTGTACGAACGAGACGTTCGCCGCAGCTAACGCGAACAACGCCAGGATCGAGATAGCCGGCTCCATGACCCTGGCGAACGAGATACACCTCGGCACCGAAACACCGCTCAACGTCGGGGCGCGACTGATCGTAACGTCCGGCAACGCGGTGTTGTCTGGGCAGGTATTCATCAACAACACGCGCCTGCATGTGACCAGTCCGGCCACGCTTACGCTGGCGGGCGACGTCTCTAGTTCCGGGGGATACCACCTTTGTCTCTACAACAGCAATGCCAGAACCTCAACCGGCGACACAGGCTTCTTCGTGACCGGCCGATTCACGTATCTGGACACGTTATACGTCGAAGGCGAATATTCACGCGCCCTGATCACTTCACCAGGCCAGTACATTGTACGTCCGCTTCCGACGCAATATGGAACGATTGCGTGCGGCGTGGACGATGTTTTCCTTTCCGCTACCGCCAACGGACGAAATGGAGCATGGGCCACGCGCGCTCATCTCGACTTGGCGGGCACGTCGCAGAGTTTCGGCAACATCGACGAGCTCGCGAATGACGCCGGGCTGAACGTCCGCAACTCCAGCGAGGAGGTCAAAGGGAAGTTCACCGTCACACAGACGAAAGAGAACGGCAAGTCCAACCTGACCGCTGTCGGCCCGCTCGACTTCGTGAAGAGAGGATCGGAGATGCTCGTCCTCACAAACAGGTTCAGCATCTCCGGCACGCTCGACGTAGCGGAAGGCATCTTAAAGCTGACCGGTCCGCAAACCGTGATCGCCGACAGGGTACTCGTGCGCGAGGGTGCGACACTTGATCTGGGCGGGAGATCCTACGCATGCGGCGGGCTGACGCTTGCCGGGGGCGTCGTGAGAAACGGCACTCTGCTCGGCGAAACGAACATCGTCATGTCCGGCAGCGTGGGCGCAACTCTCGCGGGTGGAGTGACGGTAAAGGAAGGTTCCGGCACTGCGTCGCTTGACGGCGGTGTGACGTTTGGGCGCTCCATGCTCACGAACGGACTAGTTGCCTGCTGGCACTTTGACTCGGCGGAGAACCTGCTCGAGGACTCCGGCCCCTACGGCTACACGCTCGCGAACTGCTGGACGAACTCCCAGTACAAGGTTAGCGCGACGAAGGGTCCGGTGACGTTTGACGCGAACGAGGGCCGGTACGGCAGCGGGTCCGCCTACTTCTCTGAGCACGTGTTTTTGTCGTATCCCGGCGGATATCCGGCAATGGCACCATGCCACGGCGAACCGTTCACGTTCGCCTTCTGGTTCCGTCTGCGTAACGGCATCACCAGCAACCGTGGCCTCTGTTTCCTCGGACAGGCGGGCAACGGAACCGGCCTCGGGATGGTGATGTGGAACAGCACGGCGCACATCATGAACTATTTGTGGGGCGGCACCAACGAAATCTTAGTCTCGCCGACCGACGGCTCCAACAACTTCTGCGACGATGACTGGCATAACGTCGTGCAGGTATGGGATGGCAGCCACTTTCGCATCTATGTGGACGGCGTGGAGAGTGCCCTCGCGCCGCGTACCGCCACTGTCACGCGCACCAGCAGCACACCAGTCTGCATTCGCCCCAACTTCTTCTACATCGGCACGGACTACAACAACATGTACCTCGCCGGATGGATGGACGAGGTGGCGATGTGGAACCGTGCTCTAGCGCCTACGGAAATCGCCGCATATATCGAAGGCGGAGTGCCCACGGGGCAAGCGCCGAAAGTGACTCCAGCCACAATCACGGTGGACGGCGGAACGGTCAGCGTGTCAGGCACGGCGTTCGCGTCTGGCATCACGAACGGCGTAGTCCTCAGTTACCGCTTCGACACGCCCGCGACGCTCTACCAAGACTCCGGTCCCTACGGCTACACGCTGACGGAAGGCACGAAGAACACCAAGTTCAGGACTGGAGGCACGAAGGTAACATGCGCCACGGCAGAGGGCGAATGGGCGCACGGCGGCGGAGCGGCGTACTTCGACGGCACGAACAACCTCGTCCTCGCCAACGGCGTGAACGACGGCGTGGCCCAGCCGGCCATGATTCCGCTCGGCGCAAAT
>JAFRNO010000248.1 GCA_017430155.1 Kiritimatiellia bacterium
GAGGCCGTGGAGGTCATCCTGCCTTTCGTGCGCGACGGTCGGAAGATCGTCGTGTACGGCGACTACGACTGCGACGGCGTGTGCGCGAGCGCGATCCTCGTCACGGCGCTGCGCCGTCTCGGCGCCGCGGCCGACGCGTTCATTCCCGACCGCTTCACGGAGGGATACGGCCTCACCGATGCCGCAATCACGCGCCTCTTCGCCGAACATCCCGGCGTGGCGCTCGTGGTGACGGTGGACAACGGCATCTCGTCCGCGCGCGAGGTCGCCGCGATCAAGGCGCGCGGCGTGTCGGTGGTGGTGACCGACCACCATCTGCCGGGTCCGGAGCTCCCCGTCGCCGACGCGCTCGTCAACCCCCGCGTGGCGTCCGCGCCGGGCTGCGAGGGACTCTGCGGCGCCGGCGTGGCGTTTTTCCTCGCCGGCGCGCTCGTGCAGGCCGCCCAGGCGGAAGGACTTTACGCGGGCGGCAAGTTCGCCGCGCCCCTGCTCGTCCTGGCGGGGCTCGCCACGGTGGCGGACATCATGCCGCTCCGGGGCCAGAACCGCATTCTCGTGGCGCAGTCGCTCGCGAATTTCTGGCGGTGCGCGCCCCTCGGCCTGAAGGAGCTCATGCGCTCCGCGTCCCGCATGGCCGCCTCGGCGCCCAGCGCGCGCGACTACGGGTTCCTCCTTTCGCCGCGCATCAACGCGACGGGGCGCCTGGAGAGCGCGGCCCTCGCCTACAACCTCCTGATGGAGGAGGACCGCGAGGTGGCGCGCAACCTCGCCGTGCGCGTGAACGGCATCAACGGGCGGCGCCAGACGGAGGAGCGCGAGCTCGCGTTCGCGCTGCAGGGCCAGGTCGCGTCCGGCCGCCCCGCCTGCGTGGCGCGCCTGGAGAAGGGCAACCTCGGCGTGGTCGGCATCGTCGCGGCGCGCGTGATGGAGCGTCTCGGCGTGCCGGTGGCCGTGGCGGTGGGCGACACGGGCAGCGTGCGCGCGCCGGACGGGTACAACGTGCACGACGCGCTTGCGGCGGCGGGCGACGCGCTCGACCGGTTCGGCGGCCATGCGGCGGCCGGCGGGTTCTCGGTGAAGGAAGGCCGCTTCGAGGATTTCCGCCGGCTCTTCACGGAGGCGTGTGCCGCGCAGTACGCGGCTGGACGCGAGTCGATTGAATGCGCGAAAACGCTTGAGCCCCATTATTGGATCGAAAACCCGTCCAACCTCACGTTGGAACTGTACGACGCGCTGCGCGTGCTGGAGCCGTTCGGCGAAGGCAATGCGGAGCCCGTGTTCGGCCTGCGGGGCGTGCGCTTCTCGGACGCGAAGCCGATCGGCGCGGAGGGACAGCACGCCACATTCGCGTTCGTCAACAAGTCGATTCCGCGCGCCGTGTGGTGGAACCACGGGGCGGACGTGGAGGCGATCCGCGCGCACGACGTGCCGCGCGACGTGCTGTTTACGCTGCTGGAGTCCGACTACGGCGGAGACCCGCATCTGGAGCTGAAGCTGCTCGCCGTGCGCGTTGCCGTTCCCGAAACGGTAAAAAATGCCTAGAACCGGCACGGGGGTTTATGGTACACTACACGCTGTTCCGTCTCCGCAGTGACGGAGTTCGGGCCATGTGTTTTCATAAACCGAAAGAAAGGCAAAAAAGATGAACGTTTCACGTAGGACGTTCCTCGGCGCGATGGGCGCCGCGGGCGCCATGGTAGTCGCTCCCGGATGTTGCGATGAGTGTGCAGGCAAGAAGGCGCAGATCGCCCTTCAGCTCTACTCCATTCGCACGTACATCGGCGGCAAGAAGGACAAGGACGGCAAGGAGCTCGTGAAGGGCAAGGGCCTCGCGCAGGCGCTCAAGGACGTGGCCGCCATCGGCTACAAGGGCGTTGAGTTCGCCGGCTACTACGGCCACAAGCCCGAGGAGCTCAAGGCGATGCTGGCGGACGCGGGCCTCGTCGTGTGCGGCACGCACGTGTCGAACGACTTCTACGGCTTCGACACGAAGGCCGGCACGTTCAACCCCGACAAGCTGAAGCAGACGTGCGCGTTCGAACTCGCCTACGGCAACAGCCTCATCATCTGCCCCGGCGGCGGCAACATCCCGCCCGGCGCCACCTGGTCCACGGGCCGCGGCGGCGACCCCTGCCCGCCCTCGCAGGCGATCGACGACTTCACGAAGAAGCTCGTCGAGCTCTACAACAAGGCCGCCGAGGTGGCGAAGGCCGAAGGGTGCAAGATTGGCCTCCACAACCACACGTGGGAGCACGGCGTCAAGTTGCTCAACGGCACGTCGTTCTGGGACTACTTCTTCACGAACACCTCGAAGGACGTCTGCATGGAGCAGGACGTCGGCTGGACGACCTGCGCGGGAGACGAGTTCCCCGGAGTCACTGCGGTCGCCCAGTACAAGAAGTATCCGGGCCGCTCGCCGACGCTCCACGCGAAGGAGAACGGCATGGGCAAGGGGGTCAAGAAGTTCGACGCCATCCTCGGCAAGCCGGGCTGCGACGAGAACGGCAAGCCGTGCGCGACGCCGGTGCCGTGGGACGAACTCTTCCCCGTCACCGACGCCGACGGCGTGAAGTGGTACGTGGTCGAGTGCGAGAAACACGAGGACACCTTCGACGCCATCAAGCCGTCGTTTGAGTTCCTGAAGTCCAAGGGCCGCGCCTGATCTCGGTGCGCCATAGGCGCTTGACGGTTTCGTGGGCGGGGTGGCTTAGCTCCCTGCCCACGAAATCCAGTTTTTCAAGGCGGAGGAGGTGGAGAGACCATGAAAACGACAGTTGCAACGATAATCGCGTGGGCGGGGATTGCTTCCTGCACGTGGGCGGCGCACACGGACGCGCCGCCCGGACGTTACGACTACACGGCGAAGGTGGCGGCAGCAGGAGCCGCCGGCAAAGCGGCCGCGACGAAGAGCAACGAGCCGGAAGAGGCGCTCGCCCTCGCCGACCGCACCTACGCCTACGTGGAGAAGGTGCTCGGCGCCGCCGCTCTCGCGGACGAGAAGGCGGAGCTGGAGGCGAACCGCAAGTGGCTCGCCGCCGCCAAGACGGAACGCGAGCGCAAGACGGTGGAGAAGGAAATCCGCCGTCTGCGCCGCCGCATCCTCTTCCGCCATCCCGATCTCCAGTTCAAGAAGCTCCTCGCCGTCCAACGCGGCATCCCGTATTCGCGCGAGAACCACATGGTGGACCAGTACCTCGGCCGCTGGAGCCGTCCGGGCCCCGGCCTCGTGGTGCTCGAAGACTGGCAGACCGCGCCGAAGAAGTCCTCCCTGCTCGGCGACAAGCTCCCGACGGGCACGGTGATCAACCCCGACCTCCACTGGAACGCGGACCGCATCCTCTTCTCCTTCTGCGACCAC
>JAFRNO010000249.1 GCA_017430155.1 Kiritimatiellia bacterium
GCGTGTGATATACTTGCCCCCATGACTTCTGCCTGTCTTCTGCGAACGGCATCGCTTCCGGCTGCCGCGTGCCTCTGCGCGTGGCTGTTGGGGTGCATGACGCCCGAAAAAGCCGAACGGGAGGCGGACGAAACGGCCATCGCGCTCGCGACGGAGATGTGGCGGCGGCAGACGGGCTGCACGAACGCGTTCGACATCGCGCGCCCGGCGGACGTCCTCACGCTGCGCATCGCCCTCGAGGCCGTGCGCCAGGGCGTGACCAACACGGTGTTCCCGCGCATCGAGGGCATCGCCCCCCTGCGCCTCACGAACGGCGTGGCGCGCCTCTCGCTCGCGGACGCCCTTCGGATCGGCGCGCGCAACAACCGCCGCTACCAGACGCTGAAGGAGACCGTCTACCAGCGGGCCATCGCGCTCGACACCGCGCAGTACGCCTTCGACACCACCTTCACCGGCTTTCTCCTCGGCACGCTCACGGGCTCGCCCGAGATCAACAAGGACTATGCCCAGGGCGGCGCGGGCGCGCACCGGAAGTTCGAGAACGGCGCGACGCTCGCCGGCAACATGGCCCTCGACGTGACGAAGATGATCCGCGACGACTGGCACAGCTTCGGCTGGACCGGCGACCTCACCGCCACCATCCCCCTTCTCCGCGGCAGCGGACGCGACATCGTGCGCGAGCCCCTCACCCAGGCCGAGCGCGACCTCGACTACGCGCTCCTCACCTTCGACCGCTACCGCCAGACGTACGCCCTTTCGGTGATCCGCGCGTACTACAGCGTGCTCCGGTACGCGCAGACCCACCGCAACTCGAGCGACAACGCCAGGCGCCTCGAACTCAACTGGCGGCGCGCCGAGATGATGTTCAAGGCCGGGCGCATGGACCGCATTCAGTCCGACCAGGCCAAGACCGACCTCCTCACCGCGCGCCAGACCGTGATCACGACCGAGAAGAGCTACCAAGACGCCCTCGACAACTTCAAGATCACGCTCGGGCTCGCCCCCGAGGCGCCCGTCGCCCTCAAGGACGAGGAGCTGGAGAGCCTCCAGGCGCAGATGGAGTCCCTCGCGAAGGACCAGCCGGACGCCCTCAGCGACTACCCCTCGCTCGACGACGCCATGAACATCGCCCTCGTGGAGCGCCGCGACCTCGCCGTCACGCGCGGCGACGTGGTGGACGCCGAGCGCGACGTCTACGTGGCGGCGGACGCCCTGCGCGCCGACATCACGGTTGAGGGCGGCGGCTCCTACGCCGGGAAGCGCCGCCAGCACAAGACAAACGTCGACGAGACGATCGCCACCACCGCGCGTCTGCGCTTCTCCGCCCCGTGGGACCGCCGGCGCGAGCGCAACGCCTACCGCCGCACGCTCATCGCGCTTGAACAGTGCCGCCGTGCGCTGCAGGAAAGCGAAGACGCGATCAAGAACGAGGTCCGCGCCGGCTACCGCGACCTCGTGGCGGCCCGTGCGCTATACGAGAACAAGGTCGAGGCCTACAAGACCGCCTGCATGCGCGTGGCGGCGAACGACCTGTTCATGCAGTCCGGCCGCAGCTCGATGCGTGACATCCTGGAGGCGGAAAGCGCCCTCCTGACCGCCCGCAACGCCCTGTGCAGCGCCGTGATCGACTGGCGCATGAGCGACCTCTCGCTCCGCAACGCGATGGGACTCGGCGAGAGATGGTAGATTAAAGGCAGAAACGGAATGAAGAGGAAAACAAAGATCGTTCTCATCGGATGCGCGGCGGCCGCCGCCCTCGCCGTCTATTTCCTGCGCCCGAATGACGACGTGGACCAGACAATCCCCACCTTCACCGTCGCCGAAGGCCCCCTCACGATCGGCATCACCTCCTCCGGCTCCATCCAGAGCCGCGACAAGGTCACCCTCCGCAGCGAGCTCGAGGGCAACAACACGATCATCTGGGTCGTCGACGAAGGCGTCAACGTGAAGGCCGGCGACCTGCTCGTCGAGTTCGACTCGGCCGCGCTCGTCACGAAGCGCAACGACCAGGAAATCACGGTCGCCACCACCGAGGGCAACCTCATCATCTCCGAGGAGAAGCTCGAGGTCACGAAAGGCGACTGCGACGCGAACCTCCTCGAGCGCGAGGTGGCCCTCACCCTCGCGAAGATGAAGTCCGAGAAGTACGAGAAAGGCGACTACCCGCAGCAGAAACGCGAGTACGAGGCCAACATCGCCCTCGCGAACGAAGAGGTCAAGCGCGCCTCGGAGAAACTCGAATGGTCCCAGCGCCTCGCCAAGGAGGGCTTCCTCACGCGCACCGAGCTGCAGGCCGACGAGCTCGCCCTCCGCCGCAAGGAGATCGACCTGGAGATGGCGCAGACGAAGATGAACGTGCTCACCAACTACACCGTCATCCAGACGCGCGCCACGAACGAAGGCGACGTGCGCAGGGCCACGCGCGCCCTCGCCCGCACGAAGTGGCAGAACAAGTCGATCATCCGGCAGGTCGAAACCGAAATCGTGCAGCGCACGCGCGAGCGCGACCGCGCCACGAACCGCCTCGCCGAACTCGAGTTCCAGATCTCCAAGTCGAAGATCTACGCCCCCACGAACGGCGTGATCCTCTACGCGAGCACCGTGCAGATCGCCCGGCGCCGCTGGTGGACGCGCCCCCTCGCCGTCGGCGAGACGGCCGTCCAGCGCCAGGAGCTCATCTACATCCCGCTCGACACCGGCATGATCGTGGAGCTGATGGTGCCGGAGGCCTCCCTCAACAAGCTCGAGCTCGGCATGGCCGCCAACGTGAAGGTGGACGCGTTCCCCGACCGCGTCTTCCACGGCAAGCTCGCCAAGATCGGCATCCTGCCGGACGGACAGAGCGCCCAGCTCAACCCCGACCTCAAGATGTACAAATGCGAGCTCGAGTGCGACTTCTCCGACGTGGTCATCCGCCCCGGCATGAGCTGCGACGTGGAACTCGTGAAGCACAGCTACGACAAGGTGCTCTACTGTCCCATGCAGTGCGTCACGCGCATCGACGGCGTGCCGCACGTCTATGTGCAGGAGAACGGACAGTGGACGCCCCGCAAGGTCGGGGTTGGACTCGACAACAACCGCATGATCCACATCGTCTCCGGCGTCGCCGTCGGCGACGTGGTGATGCTCGCCCCGCCCGTGAAGGAGGAGAAAAACGACACGCCGAAGGATTCCGCCGAGAAACGACCACCCGACGACAAGCCTCCGCCATCCGCGGACAAATCCCCGCGCGAACGGCCCGGCGACGACGCCCCGCGCAAACCGGCAGGGCGGTCGCCCCGCGACCGCCGCCCTCCACCTCCGCCAAAGGCCGACTGATGGAAGAAGAAGTCGTCAAGCTCGCTGACGTCAAGCGGCACTACTCCGTGGGCGGCGAAACCGTCCGCGCGCTGGATGGCGTCTCGTTCTCGATCCGGCGCGGCGAGTACTGGGCGATCATGGGCCCTTCCGGCAGCGGCAAGAGCACCCTCCTCAACATCCTCGGCTGCCTCGACCGCCCCACCTCCGGCGACTACTGGCTCAACGGCGTGAACGTGGCGCAGATGGAGGACGACGAGCTCTCCGACCACCGCCTCAAGAACCTCGGCTTCGTGTTCCAGAGCTTCCACCTCATTCCCCAGCTCACCGTGCTGGAGAACATCGAGATGCCCATGTTCTACCTCGGCGTGTCCCAGGCGGAGCGCACGCGCCGCGCGAAGGTGCTCGCCGAACGCGTGGAAATGGACCACCGCCTCCAGCACCTGCCTTCCGAGCTCTCGGGCGGACAGCGCCAGCGCGTGGCCGTGGCGCGCGCGCTCGCGAACGACCCCGCCGTGCTGCTCGCCGACGAGCCGACCGGCAACCTCGACTCGAAGACCTCGGTCCAGATCATGCAGCTCTTCCAGGAGCTCTACGAGCAGGGCAAGACGGTCATCGTGGTCACGCACGAGCCGGACATCGACGCCTACGCCCACTCGCACATCGTCGTCAAGGACGGGCGCATCCTCACGTGCACGTCCTGAACCACGCGAGCGCGGCCGCGTAGAGGACGCCGAACACGCAGTGGATGCCGCCCGACGCGCGCTCGAGGCCGCGCCACGGCGGATTGCCGGGCGCCGATCGGTAGACGGCCGTCGCCCTCCAGAGCGTCCGCGCGGACAGCGGCAGCGCGAGGTACGGCAGAAGGAGCGTCGCGCTTTTCTCGATCATGCAGAGCTTCGCGCATACGAGATAGGGCAGCAGATGGCAGAACCAGTAGAAGGAAAGCGCGCCGCGCGGCCCGAGCAGCGTCGATAGCGTCTTGATGCCGGCCTGACGGTCGGTGGCGATGTCGCGCATGTCGTTGCCGTGCATGATCACGCACACGAGCGCGGCCACGGGAAGGGAGAAGAACGCAAAACCGCATGCCGCCGCCGCGAGGTTGGCCGAGAGCGCGTGGAACGACGCATGTGGACGCAGCAGCTCGGCCGCGACGAATATCTCAAGGGGCCCCATGAGGAACGCCACGAACGGCACGCCGAGCCCGCGGTACTTGAACTTGATCCCCGTCGAATAGTTGGTCGAGCCGAGGAATCCCACGAACCCCGCCGCGAGAAGCGGCAGGTCCACCTGCCACGCGCCCCCGGCGCGGAAAAA
>JAFRNO010000250.1 GCA_017430155.1 Kiritimatiellia bacterium
GACGGGGGCCGTCCCTTCATCGAGCGGCCAGTAGCCAAGGAGGGTCGTCTCGTTACCTGTCAGGCGCTGATCCTTCGTCGAGGCAATTTCCGCCGCCGTGCGGGCGACGTTCCACAGCCGCACCTCCGCGAGCGATCCGTAGAACGCCGGACCGATCAGGAACGGCGCAGTGTCAACGCCGCTCGGCGTCGAGTTCACGTAATCGGTCGCGTTCGTCTCGAACGCGCCATCGAGATAAAGCGAGATCGTGGTACCCTGCCGCACAAGCGCGGCGTGGTGCCAGTCCGCGGTGACGACCGTCGAGCCGATCAGGCGTTTGTTAGCGCCATTGTAGTAAAACGCCTCCAAAGCCGGCTGATTGCCGCCGGGGTTATTGCCGTTCTTGCGGACCGCGAGCATAAGGCGACCGGATTCGTTCCACAACCAGCCCGTCTGCGCAACCATGCGGTTCTCGGCCAACGTCAGATCCGACGCCTTGAACCAGGCCTCCCACGTGAAGTCGCCCGTCGCGGGCGACGACACATCCGTCGGGATGCTCTCCGTCGTATGCGCGTTGTTCGCGCTGGGCGTGAACGTGAGCACCGTATCCGCCGATGCGGCAAACGCCGCGCAGCAAACGGCCAAAAATATGCAGTTGACTCGATTCATAGTTCCTCCTTGCCTTTTGGCAATGTGGATTATACAAAATTCCCGCATCTATTCATATCCCAATCTTTGGGGATGGCCGCCACGAGCGACAGAAACCAAACATTCCTGCTTTTCATTTTGACGTCTCTACGGCATACCAGCAGGCAAACATCCCGTAATCAACTTCGTCTGGCCTCTGCGGGATGACCTCCATGTCATAGCGGATTCCAGAAGTGAACGGAATCGCATCCAACGCCCTCCAACGCAAATTCACCACACGCCCAGGCGCTCGCGCCCCATTCCCTTCCGGTTGCGCCACAAACGGATGCGAAAACTTCGTGGCCAGCCCCCAGGCATAACCAAAATGGTCTTCAGAGCCGGTGCCAATCATCACAGGGGACTCCGCGCCATCGACAAACACCTTCTCATCACCTTCTCCCCACCATCCAGAACCCTGATTTCGCACGTCCACAAGTACGCCCGCAAACAGGCCCGTCCCCGAAACCGACGCGAAATTGGCGTCAAGCGGATAGAACGGCGTTACGCGCATGTTCGCCCATAGACGCCATGATGCATGAAAGTACATGCTTCGTCCCGCCGTCCAGGCGTAAGGCGAAACGGCAATCCTCGATCTCTCGATACGTATCGCCCGCTCGCCGCGATTGACGACCTTGAATTTACATGTTCGCGCATACGGCATGACCCATGCGCAACACGAGGCGCCGCTCTCGGCAGCAGCCGTGAAACGTGTCGCGTGCGGCGCGAACAGGCATCCCGTCCCGAAAAGCGCCCCGGCCGGCACGTCCACCGTCCGTACGCCGTCAAAGGCCATCTCCACGCGCAAATTCGCCGCCGCCTCGTCCGCATCGGCACGCGTCACGGACCAGCCGATGTAGCGGACGGCACCTTCGCCATCGAACGCAAGCTCGCGCCGTTCGCCAGGGTTCAGCATTCCATCGAACGACTCCTCGTGGCAATTCGTCTGAATCGCAGATTCAAGCGGGGCCAACAACGCGGCGTTCGTCTTTTCAACAATGGACTTCGCGCGGTCCAACACGGAAAGGGAAAATGTTTCAACCTCCGTCCCGGCCGCGTATTCGCGCGTCTCGATGTTGTAATAGAACTTCTCGGGGCGGATGCCTTTACCGGCGGGCGGGTGCAAGTCTCGGCTTTCATACGTCACCTTGCAACTCTTCGCGTAGGGAATCGGCAGGTAGAGGTTGTGTCCGCGCATGAGAAACGGTGTCTCGTGCGCGACGCCGTCCGAAAGCGGCGCGCCGCAAAGCCTCCCCCCGCCCAACAGTTCCAGCACCGGGCCTTCAACGACCTTTCTTCCGTCAAGGTAGATTCGCAGAAGACCTTTCCCGTCCGTCTCCCCGACCGTACACCAGAAGCGCGTGATCGCACCCGGCCCGCTGACGTCCAGAAGTACGTGTTCCGTGCGTCCGTCAACCTGTTCTGTCCTGATGAAGTTGGTATGGTCCTCGTTGGCGAACCAGCCCGGCCTGTCGCGGGCAACCGTGCCTCTGTCGTGGCTAGAGTGCAAATGTGCCGTGTAAGCCGGTTCCGGCAGACGAGTCAACGACTCGCGCACCGAAATCTCGTCCAACAGCGACCGTAGCGAGACATCCGCGACCGCTGTCGCCGAGGCAAACGTCAACACGAAGAAAGAAATCGACAACGCATTCCGTCTGTTCATATTTCGCCCCATTCGGTATCCTACTTTATAAAGATTACCAAGCCAGTGGCACTTTCCCATTGCCAGAAAAGATAGTCCTCTACCTGTTTCTGCTCACTTGACGAGAGTACGCGGTCATAAACCAACACCTCGCACATATCCATCAGCTGGTAACTCGATTCCGTGGGAGAGCAGGCGATGGACACCAACGCCCGCCCTGTCGAATACGGCACACCTAGATGCGTATTCTGCAACATACCATTCAAGTAGTGCCTCAGGTCAAGCTTTCCAGCCCCATCCGGTGTAGCCGTCACGCATTGTGTAAACCACTTCTGCCCCACGCCGACCGTATCGTTCCTAAAATCAGCTCCGCTCCCCCAGCCCATGATGGCAAGCGGCTGGTAGGCATATTGCGTAGCCGACCAGTTGGCGGAGGCAACCAGGCCAAACGCCGACCAGTCGTCGAATGTCGCGGCAGGATCGTTTGCCTTCGGTGTCATGCCGTAGACAAATCCGCCCCATCCGTGATATTCAGGCGGTTCGCTGTAGTTATAGCGGCCGCGCAGGAACACCGTCCTGGCATGGTTGCCGACAGGCATCCCCGCCGTGCCACAACCGATTAGCCCCTGTCCGGACGTGCCGCCATCGGTGCAGGGACCGGCGAAATGGATTGACGGCCTGCCGTTCGGCGTCGACACCGCGACGTACGTAGGCGGATTCGTCGGAACGGCAACCGTCAGCTCTCCGGCAAAACCAACGCTGGGCTTCCATTTCAGGACATTGCCGCCATCATCGCGAATCACTCCTTTGTCGGCACGAATCCGATAGACCAGTCCGTCTGTCACTGTCAATGCGTCATTTGCCTTGTTGACAGTCACGCGAAAACCGCGTCTGGTTCCATCGGCCAAAGTGACGGTGTAGACCTGAGGTGTCGTGAAATCGCGTACTGTGCCAGAAGCGTAATCGCAGACAGCGCCGTCGCCTAGCGTGAACGTCGGTGCTAGCCTCGTCACGTCGGTCGCCGACGGTACGGTGAACTCCATTTCGCCCGAGATGCGTGTAGACGAACCAAGTGCGCCGAGAGAAAATGATGTCATGTATGCGCTCGTCGAATGCCCCGGAATTAAGACGTTGTCAAGCGCGATCCATGACCCCGCCCCCGCTCTTTTCGTGATGAGATCGAACGTATAGGCGCGATTCAAATCAAGTTTGGCGATGTCGGCTGCTGGAATGACGTATTTGGCAAACGTCGTGGCGGCGGCTCCTTGCACTTTCAGGACGAATCGCCCTGTCTCCGCGTCGCGCAGAGCCACTCCCGTCCAGCCGCCGTCGGCAACGGCCGTATTGGTGACCATCGACTCCCAGTTGCGCAAATATCCGTTGGAATTTCCCCATCTTGCGTGAAAAACGATGTCATTCGCACGATCAATGAAGAAATCGGGGCTGCGGACCCATTTTACGTTGCTTCCCCTGTCAAGTTCCGACGGAACGAGATAGCTGCCGCAATGATGCCTGTCATGCGGATAAGCTCGTGTACAATAGGAAGTAAAAAGCGAATTTACCTTTTCCTCTGTTTCGGCCGTCTCAGGGAAGACCGCGCCTCCGTTGACCGTGGATGGCATCGTGTCGACGTTCGGCGAAAGGTCAACCCATGCGCCGAGTCCGCCGTCCGCCGCAACGTCCCACACACGGTTGTACCACCCCTGCATCGCATCCTCGGCGAATTCATAACCCAAGGTTCCCACGTCCGGATCGTCGAGCACGCCCGGTATCTCCACGTCGTCCAGCGCGATCCACGAACCAAACCCGGCCCGCATCGTGATGAGGTCGAGCGTGTAGAGGCGGTTTGGCGTGACGCCTGCTTCCGCCATCTGTGCCGCCGTGAACCGGCATTGCTGGTAAATTCCGCCGTCCATCTCAAGGCCTTTTTGACACAGGACGAACCGCCCCGTCTCCGCATCGGTAAGACAGACGCCCGTCCAGCCTTTTTCCGTCAGTGCCACAGGATTTACGAGATTGTCATACGTGGGATCGGCCTCCGCGTCCTTTTTCCCCCAAACGATGCAGAACGTCAAGTCCCCCGTGCCCGTGACACGGAACTTGGGGCTGCGCGCCCACTTCGTGTTCGACCCTCTGTCGAGGTATGAGGTTGCGTCATGTGGCCGACCGATCGTCAAGTAGCTTCCACGGTTGTTTTGCTCCCATGGATACCAGCGCGACGAACTGCAAAAAAGCGCATTCTCGTCCACCGCCGTTGCCGGATAGATGAGGTTGTTATTGGGAATCACGCTGAGGCCTGTTCCAAGGCCCGTGTCGAACCCGTAGGTGTTGGGAGGCAGGTCCGTCCATGCGCCTTCGCCTACGCCGTTCGTCACCCACACGCGGTTATGCCACCCCTGCATGCAGCCGTTGTCGAAGTTGAACGTCAGCTTTGCATACTCAAAATCTGTAGACACCCGAGCGCGCGTTGGAGGCGACAACGCGAGATCGGCGTCCGCCGCGTACGCCGCCGTGCCCGCGCCCTGGTTGTAGCCGACGGTCCGGGTTATGCCGGCGACGCTGATGGTGACGTTGGTCGCCGCGACGCCCGTCACCTTGTTCACCGGCTCGACGGGCGTGCCGCCGTCGTCGAGCGGCCAGTAGCCGAGAAGATTCGTCTCGTGGCCTGTCAGGCGCGCGTCCTTGGACGCGGCGATTTCGGCTGCGCTCCGGGCGACGTTCCACAGCCGCACCTCCGCGAGCGAACCGTAGAACGCCGGCCCGATCAGGAACGGCGCGTCTGCGCCGCTCGGCGTCGCGCTCGTGTAGTTGTTGGTCGACGCCTCGAAGACTCCATCAAGGTAGATGGAAAGCGTCGTGCCTTGCCGCACGAGCGCGGCATGGTGCCAGCCTGCGGTCACCTCCGTCTCTCCGAGCAAACTCACGGTAGCGCCGTTGTTGAAGAACACGTCGAGTATCGGCTTGTTCGCAAGACCTCCGGGGTTGTTCTTGTGCTTGCGCACAGCGAGCATAAGCCGTCCCGGGCTGTTCCAGGCCCAGCCCGTCTGCGCCACCATGCGGTTCTCGCCGAGGTTCAGATTGGACGGCTTGAACCACGCCTCCCACGTGAAGTCGCCATCTGCCGGCGATGACACGTCGGTCGGGATGCTGTTCGACGTCTGCGCGGTCTCGGCGCAAGGCGCGAACGTGAGCACCGTCTCCGCCGATGCGGCGAATGCGGCAACCGCTGCCAAGACGGCTACCGTAACCTTTTCGATCATTCTCATACGCTTCTCCTTCAATTGCGTCATCCGCGTACCTCGAAGGCACAACGGCATGAACCGCCATTATTGTCGCACAAGCTGTCGCCGGGCCGCAAGCAGAAACTCGCCGGGCCGCACAAAAGCCATTGGTACGGCTTTCCCCGACGTGTTGCCATCATCCGTGCCCGACAGGACGGCACTGTGATATACTATCCGCACATGAGACCCATCCCCAAATACCGCGACTTGATGAACATCGTCCGGCAGGAAATCTTCGACGGGAAGTTCAAGACATCCGGAAAGTTCCCGAGCGAGGAGCAGCTGATACGCCGTTTCGGCGTATCGCGCAACACCGTTCGGAACGCGCTCGCGGAACTGAAGCGCACCGGCGTGCTCGAGACGCGCAACGGATCCGGCACGTACCTTTCCGCCGCCGCCAGCAGCCCCGTCGGCACGCTCGGGATGATTGTGCCCGGCATGGCGATGACCGAGATATTCCAGCAGATATGCGGCACGTTCATCCGCGCCGCGCGCGACGCAGGCTACACCACGCTCTGCGGCGAGGCGTCCTCGGCAGACCCCGCCACGAGGACGGTGCAGGCACTGCGCGCCGCCCACGACTGCGCCGAACGCCGCGTGGCCGGCGTGGTGTTCGAGCCGATCGAGCTGACCGAGAACACCGCCGTCACCACCACCGAGGTCCTGTCTATCCTCCGAAAGGCGCGCATCCCGATCGTCCTGATCGACCGCGACGTGGTCGTGCCGCCGCTGCGCAGCGCGTTCGACCTTGTGGGCATCGACAACGTGCGCGGGGGCTACAGGCTCGCCGAGCACCTGATTGGCGCTGGCGCACGGCGCATCCATGTCCTCTGCCGCCCTAACTCCGCGCCGACCTGCCGCAAGCGCGCGCAGGGCGTGAACC
>JAFRNO010000251.1 GCA_017430155.1 Kiritimatiellia bacterium
GTAGCGCGCGAGCTGGACATTGCTGTCCACGGTCTCAGCGGTGACCTTGACGAGGTCGCCATACTTCACACCGCTCACGCTTGCCGCGGCTCCGCCGAGAGCGCCGCCGCCGCCATGAAGACCTTGAAGGTCGATCCGGGGGGGTAAAGACCGTTGATCGCACGATTGAGGTACGCCGCATGCGGCGCGCTCACGAGCGCGCGGATGCGCCCCGTCGTCGGCTCAAGCGCCACGACCGCGCCGTACTTCCCCTGCATCAGCGCCTCCGCCTTCGCCTGCAGGTCGGCGTCGATGGTCAGTTTCGTCGGCACACCCGACGCGAGCTGGAGTTCGTCCAGGACCTTCTGGAACGTGGAACCCTCCTCCGCGAGGGCGAGCGGGCGTCCGTGGCGGTCGAGCGACGAGCCGCGTTCGGGAATCACCTCGTTCGCGTTGGCGCGCAGGTTGTTCCGCCGCATGAAACGCACGAAACGCGGATCGCGCGGTGCACGCGCGACCCACCGCGCATGGGCGATCGCCAGAGCGGCCAGCGCGGCGACGAACGCCACGGCGGAGATGGCGAGACGCGCCCTCACCGGATGCCGATGACCTTGTGCATCTGGATGGAGAGCGACCAGGGGGGCATCGCGTCAGGCATGGTCTTCTTGAGCTTCATGAGCAGGTTCAGGGCGCGGCGGTAGTGCATGCGGCCGTCGGTCTCGAGCGGCGAGATGTAGTAGTCCGTCGCCTTGATGCGCGTGCGCATGCTCCGGCAGAAGCCCACGATCTCGTCCGAAGTCGCCACGATCCGCACCTCGTTGGCCTCCCGGATCATGAGATTGTCCATGTAGCGCGAGAAGTAGTCGGGCTTGGGCGACACGGAGATGTAGTCGAAGAGCTCGGCGCCCGCCGGCGCGCGCACGCCGTTCGTCTCGAGCGCCACCCAGTACCCGGCGTCCTTCAGCGCGCGCACGAGCACGTCGAGGTCCTTCTGCACGGTCGGCTCGCCGCCGGTGATGATCACGCTCTTGTTGCTGTGCTCGCCGACCTTCTTCACGATGTCTTCGGCCGTGCAGGTCATACGCTCGTCCTTGTGCGTGTCGCACCACTTGCAGGCGAGGTTGCAGCCGGAGAAGCGCACGAACGTCGCAGGGCGTCCGACGTTGCGGCCTTCGCCCTGGAGCGACGAGAAGATCGTGTGGAGATGGAATGTGGCCATATTTACTCCTTTGAATATTCAGCGCAGGATTCGGGCGTCTCCCAGACGCGGATGAAGCGGAGTCCGGGCAGGGATGGAGCAAGAAGGGAGAAGAAGTGGCGCGCGAGGTTCTCGGCCGTCGAGCGGAACGGGAGCGCCGCCGTGCGCATGCCATGCTTCTCCACGACGGCGGCGATCTCGCTTTCGCCCGGCGAGGTGCTGTCGTAGATGAACGCGTGGTCGAAACGCGCGAGGATTGCCTCCTCGCCCGCGCGCTTGAGGTCCTTGAAGTCAATCACCATGTCCGCCGTGTCGTCCGGCGCCTGCGCCACGCCCACCTCCACGCGGTACGTGTGGCCGTGCAGGTTCTTGCAGAGGCCCTGATGGTTCGTCAGGACGTGCGCCGCGTCGAACTTGATGGATTTAGTCACCGTCAGCATGTTCTTCCCTCCATTCCTTTCCGCGGCTCGCGCGGCGCACCACGCCCTCGCGCGGCTCGTCCTCGGGCGCGATCGTCAGCGGCGCGAGCGGCGCGTCGTCCGCCTCCAGCGCCTCCCACGCCGCCGCGTAGATGGGCAGGCCCTGCCCGCGGAACATCGTCTCGAACTCGGTCCACTCCTCCGGACCGCGTTCCATCGGCGCCACGCGCGCGAACCGCGCGTCGGCGGCGAAGCAGTCCTCGACCACGTGGTAGTATTCCTCGTGGTCGGTCGCGAACTCAAGGCGTCCGCCGATCTCGAGACGCTTCCAGAGCGCGTTGAGGAAGAGCGGGCCGAACAGCCGGTGCGAACGGTGCTTCCGCTTCGGCCAGGGATCGGGGAAGAACACGTACACGCGGCGCGCGTGGTGCGCGGGCAGGAGGTAGTGGAACGTGTAGAGCGCCTCGAGGCGCAGCACGTGCGCGTTCGCGAGGCCGAGGCGCCGCACCTTCGCGCCGAACACGTTCACGCGCTCCTTCATGCGCTCCACGCCGAGGAACTCGCAGTCCGGCATCCGCGCGGCGCGGCCCGTGAGGAAGCGCCCGCGTCCGCAGCCCACCTCCACCTCGAGCGGACGCGACAGGTCGTACAGCGCCGGACAAGCGAGCGGCTTCGTCGGATCGACGACGGGAATGACGGCACTCATGTCCTCACCTCCCGCAGCACAAGCCCCGCGAGTGCGAAGCCGAACATGGCCGTGACGTGCACGACGGAACCCAAGGCGCCCGCCGCGCCGAGCGGCGCGGGCAGCTCGTCGCTCCACACGCACGTGAACTTCTTCGCGGGGAACTCGCCCAGCTGGCGGAACCGCCGGCGGAGGGCGCGCGCAAGGCCATCCCCCTGCACTTTCCAGAATTCGGACTTCCGGATGCGGAACGGATCCGTCTTCCGCGCCGCGCCCAGGGAGGAGACGAGGGTGGGGCGTTCCAACCGCGTCACGGCGTTGATAAGATGCGCCTTCGCGCGCATGCTGTCGATCGCGTCGACCACGAAGTCGAAGCCGCCGAGGTCGAAGGAGGCGGCGGTCTCCGCCGAATAGACGCGCGCCACGGCGGATATTTCCGCATCAGGATTGATGTCGAGCAACCGCGCGCGCAGCGCCTCGACCTTCATCTGCCCTACCGTGCGGGAAGTCGCCATCACCTGGCGGTTCACGTTGGAGGCGCACACGCGGTCGGAATCGACGATCATGAGATGCCCCACGCCGCTGCGCACAAGCGACTCGGCGCACCAGCCGCCCACGCCCCCCACGCCGAACACGGCCACGCGGAGACGCGCGAAGGCGTCCACCGCATCGGCTCCCATGAGCACGCCGAGGCGGTCGAAGATGGAGCCGTCCGGGACGGCTTCTGGAGGCTCTCCTTCCATCAGGCGTGCGCGTGTGCCGCGCGGTCGGCGAATTCGGGTTTCGATTTCTCCACGCCGTACCCGCGGCCGACCTTCACGCGGATGTCGCCAGGTTGTATCTCGCGGGCAAGCTCGTAGCGCGCGCAGTCGACGCGGCGCACGCCGAACGTGGAGGTCTCGCGCAGAATCGCCGCGGCCAGGGCGTCCGCCTGCTCGGGCGGCGCAAGAACGATCAGGAGATGGCCCGGACGCCCCTTCTTCATCGTCAGCGGCGCGAGCGACACGTCGAGCGCGCCGGCCGCGCGCAGGCGGTCGCACGCGAACGCGAGGTCCTCTCCCGTCATGTCGTCGATGTTCGCGCGCAGCTCCACGACGCGTCCGTTCGGCCCGCCTGCGGAGGCCGCGGCCTCCTCGCCGAGAAACGCGCGCACGCCGTTCAGGCGCCCGGGCACCTCGCGGTGGCCGAGGCCGAGTCCCGTGCGTGCGACCGCGAGGGGCGGCATCGGGCCGAAGGCGTCCGCGAAATGGACGAGCAGCGCCGCGCCCGTGGGCGTGAGCAACTCGCAATCGGCCGCGCCGGAGGTGTACGGCACGCCCGTGAGAATGTTAGCCGTGGCGGGGGCGGGTACGGGCAACGTGCCGTGCGCGCACTGAACGAAGCCGCCGCCCACTTCCGGGCGGCTCGCCACCACGCGGTCGGGGCCGAGCATTTCGAGGAGCAGGGCCACCGAGGCGATGTCGCTGAGGGCGTCCGCCATCCCGACCTCGTGGAAGTGGATTTCCGCGACGGGACGCCCGTGCGCCTTCGCCTCGGCGTCCGCGATCAAATCGTACACCGCCTGCACGTGCGCCTTCACTGCGTCGGACGCGTTGAGCGCCGCGATCTGCGCGGCGACGTCGGCGCGCGAGGC
Organism: Kiritimatiellia bacterium; assembly: GCA_017430155.1. Lineage (GTDB taxonomy): Bacteria > Verrucomicrobiota > Kiritimatiellia > RFP12 > UBA1067 > RUG572. The sequence goes on from JAFRNO010000251.1 coordinate 3,915, forward strand.
GTGATGATGGTGGTGGTGCGGGTGGTCGTGATCGCCGTGGTCGTGATGATGGTGGTGGTGTTCTTCCTCGACGTGTCCGTGGATGTGCACGTCCACGCGCGTGCCCGCGAGGCCGCACTGCACAGCCGTGTCGGCATGCACGTGCACGCCGGGGATGCCGAGCGCGTTGATGCGCGCGAGCGCAGCCGCGCGGTCGGGGACGATTTCCAAAAGCGCGGCGGTGAGCATGTCACCGGCCGCGCCCATCGTGCATTCAAGGTAGAGCGTCTTCATCCGTCAAGCGGCGGCAAGCGTGCGGCGACGCTCGATGGACAACCTCTCAAAGAACAGCATCACGCCGAAGAAGGCAAGTCCGAAGGCAAGGATGATCAAGCCGAGGTACGTGTCCTCGAGGCTCAGGTCAAACAGGCCCTCGCCCTCCATCGCGGAATGCACGCAGTCGACGGACCACATGAGCGCCGCGCCCCAGAACATGAGCATCGTGGCGAACACGGCGGGCGTGCGGAGGACTTTGAAATAGAGGACCGTGAAGATGATCGCGGCGGTGATGGTCATGAGTTCACACATGGAGCACCGCCTTCCGACGTTCGGCGATCTCGCTCACCACGACCATGCCGATCCACACGACGAGGAGAAGGACGGCCATCGACACGCCGACCGTCATGATCTCGTGGAGCATCTCCTTCGTGTCGTTCGGATCCTTCATCGCCGTCAGGAACGGCGGGAAGAACGTGATCTCCCCATGGTAGATGTGCTCGATCGCGAGGAGGAACGAGCCCCCGAGCGACATCTTCACAAGCCAGTGGAGCTTGCGGAGAAACGGATTGGACGATTTCCCGCCCGCCGTCTTCTGGACGACGGCCGCCACGGCGGCACCGGCGAGAGGAGCTGTGAAACAGGCCATGTTTTTTCCTTTCTTGCTGTGAAATCTGTGTTAAAAGTTTATCAGAATGCGTTACCGATGTCCAGCCGTTTTCGGCTGTCCTCAAAGCGAA
>JAFRNO010000252.1 GCA_017430155.1 Kiritimatiellia bacterium
GACGCCGTGGGGACGGCCGTGTCGTCGTTCGACGTCGTGGACCGCATCATGGAGACGCTGAGCGACGCCCGGCTCTACCCGGCGCTGAAGCGCGTGGTGCTGGTGGGCTTCTCGGCGGGCGGACAGTTCACCGGGCGGTACGTCGCCACGGGGAAGTGCCCGCTCCGCAAGGACCTCGCGGTGGACTTCGCCGTCATCGCGCCGTCGACGGAACTGCGCCTGGATCCGGACACGACCTGGCACTACGGGCTCAAGGACCGGCCGCGATATTCCGCGAAACTCACGGAAGCGGAGATCCGCCGCAACCTCGCGTCGCGCCGCGTGTGGCGCGGCTGCGGCACGGCGGACGTGACGCGCGGTTCGCTGGACGTGTCGCCGCCGGCCATGCAGCAGGGCAAGAACCGCTATGACCGCTTCACCAACTTCAAGGAGTACCTCAAGGGATACCCCGACTGGGCGGCGAAGGTGTCGTTCCACGACATCCCCGGCGTCGGCCACAGCGGGGCGGTGTTCCGAGACGCTGCGCTTCTCGATTTCATCGCAGGGCGTTGACGGCAGCGGGGGGAATTGTTATACTGCCGGCGTATGAAAAAGCAAGTCATCTTCATGCGCCTGCTGGCAGGCGCGCTCGTGGGTGCGTCGTGCGCCGCATCGGCGATCGACGTGACGTTTGAAATCGCGATGAAGGACGGCCGGTTCCGCAGCGAACAGGCCGCGCTGGAGCGGAAGGACGGCGCCGTGACGTTCCGCCTCGCCCGCGCCGCCATCCCCGAGGGCGTGAAGTACGTGAAGCTGAAGCCAGACTTCGCCCGCGCGAAGGCGGGCGACGAGGGCTACTGGGTGAACTCCGACGGCGAGCTCGGCACGTTCAAGGCGCGCGAGAAGGACGCCGTGCGCGTCAGCAAGCGCCCGCACATGCCGTTCTTCGGCATGAAGACGCCGCGCGGGACGTGGGTGGCCATCGTGAAGGGGATGTCCTGGAACTACTCGCTCGCGGTCGAGCTGAAGAACGGATACTACACGCTCGCGCCGACGTTCGAGCACCACCTCGCCGAGTCGAAGGAGGACATCGAGGTGGAGTTCCGCTGGCTGAAGGGCGACGACGCGGACTACAGTGGCATGGCGAAGGTCTACCGCGCGTGGCAGCTCGCGCGCAAGGAGGTGGTGCCGCTGGCGGAACGCGTGAAGAAGCAGCCGCTCCTCGACTACATGGTGAAGTGGCCCGAGGTGCGCGTGCGTCTCGCGTGGAAGCCGGTGCCGAGTCCCGTGCCGGAGCAGACCGTGAAGGACGAGCCGCCGGTGAGGCCGGTGATCACCTTCGACCGCTTCAAGCGGATCGTGGACGAGTTCAAGGCGCAGGGCGTCGGCGGCGCGGAGTTCTGCCTCGTGGGGTGGAACGTGGGCGGACACGACGGCCGCTGGCCGCAGATCTTCCCCGTGGAGCCGCTGCTCGGCGGCGAGGCGAAGCTGAAGGAGGCGATCGCCTGGGCGCAGACGAACGGCTACTACGTGGTGGCGCACTGCAACCACCGCGACGCCTACATCATCGCGGACTCCTGGGACGCCGAGTACATCGTGGAGAAGAACCCCGACGGTTCCCTGCGCCGCGGCAAGGGCACGTGGGGCGGCGGGCGGATGTACACGATCTGCCCCAAGCGCGCGTACGAGCGCTTCGTGACCAAGGACATGCCGATGGTGGCCGCGATGGGCTTCCGCGGCCTCCACTACCTCGACGTGTTCAGCTGCGTGCCGCCGCCGTTCTGCGACGACCCGCGCCACCCCGTCAACGAGCGCGACGGCATCAAGTGGGTGGGGCACATCCTGCAGCTCGGACGCGACACGTTCGGCGGCATCGCCTCCGAGGGCGGCTACGACCAGAACGCGGGCCAGCTCGACTACGTGCTCTACACGTCGTTCTCGCAGCCGCTCGATCCGTCCAAGTACCCCGCGCTCGTGGACCGCTACGTCCCGCTCTTCGAGATCGTCTACAACGGCATCATCCTCTCGAACCCGTTCACGACCACCGTCAACGCGCCGATCAAGGGACGCCCGAGCGAGCTCAAGACGGTCGAGTTCGCGGCGCGTCCCTCGTTCTACTTCCACGCGAACTTCCTCTCCACCGGACGGAACTGGATGGGCGACACGGACCTCGAGTGCTTCACGGACGAGCAGCTTGTTGCGAGCGTGGCGGCGATCAAGCGCGGCGTGGACGCCTACCGCGACCTCGCGCGCCTCCAGTACCGCTTCATTGACCGCCACGCGGAAGCGGCGCCCGGCGTGTTCCTCACGCAGTACGACGACGGCACGAAAGTGTTCGTGAACTACAACAAGGCGCCGGCGACCGTCGACGGCACCTCCATCCCCGCCGAGGACTGGCGCCTCGTGCAGCCCTAAGGAGAATGCGCATGAAAAAATTGACTGGATTGATCGCGTTGGCGGCGTTCTTCGCCATGGGAGAGGCGCCTGAACTTGTGCTGGCGGAACGCGGGAAGCCTGCCGCGTGTGCTATCGTGGTGGCGAAAGACGCGGGGCCGTCTTTGAAGTATGCGGCCGAGGAGCTGCAGCGGTACGTGAAGGAATTGACGGGCGTGGAGTTGCCGGTCGCGGCGGCGGACGCAATAAATTGCGTCCCTCCCGCGGGAGGGTCGCAGCTTGCTGCGACCGTTAAGGGTACGGCGGCCATTCGCCTGGAACTGACGGAAGATTACGGTGCGGACGGCTTCCGCCTGACGGCACGGCCGCCCGACCTCGTCATCCGCGGCGGCGTGCGCGGCTGCCTGTACGGCGTGTACGAGCTGCTGGAGACGTATGGCGGCGTGGGCTGGTACGCCTCATGGCGCACGGTCGTGCCGAAGCGGGACCGCTTCGCGGTGCCGGCGAACCTCGACGACGTGCAGCGGCCGGCCTTCACGATGCGCATGACGAGTTGGCTGGACGCGACGCACGGCGACTTCGCGGCGCGGTTGCGTCTGAACGGCTCGCGCGCCCACCTGCAGGAGAAGCACGGCGGGGCGGTGTGCCGTTTCGGGAAGCACATGGGCAGCTGCCACACGTTCAGCTTCCTCCTGCCGCCGAAGAAGTACTTCGCGGAGCATCCCGAGTACTTCGCGATGCGCGACGGAAAGCGCGAACTGCACGAGAAAAGCGCGCGGTGGGGCTACACCCAGCCGTGCCTCACGAACCCGGACGTGCTGCGCATTGTGACGTCGAACGTACTGGAGGCGATCAAGGCCGACCCCACGGCGGGCATCTACGGCGTGAGCCAGAATGACAACCGCCTCTACTGCCAGTGCCCCGCGTGCGCGGCGGTGGACGAGGAGGAGGAGAGCCACGCCGGCACGGTGGTCCGCTTCGTGAACGCCGTCGCCGAGGAGGTGGAGAAGCACTACCCGAACGCGATCATCGAGACGCTCGCCTATCAGTACTCGCGCAAGCCGCCGAAGAAGACGCGCCTCCGCCACAACGTGATGCCGTGCCTCTGCTCCATCGAGTGCGACTTCCACAAGCCGCTCGACGTGAGCCCTTTCAAGAGCAACGTCGACTTCGTGGAGGACATCCGCGGCTGGACGCGCCAGACGGACATGCTCTACCTCTGGGACTACACCACCAACTTCCGCAACTACCTCCACGCCTTCCCCAACATCATGGCCCTGCAGGGGAACCTGAGGTTCTTCCGCGCGAACAACGTGAAGTACATGTTCGAGCAGGGCGACTCGCTCGGCCTCCACGCCGACTTCGGCGAGCTCCGCGCCTGGCTGCTCGCGAAGTGGATGTGGAACCCCGACGCGCCGATGGCGCCGCTCCTCGACCGCTTCTTCAAGGGCTACTACGGCGCGGCCGCGCCGCACGCGCGGAAGGTGTTCGACGACCTCTACTCCCTGCCGCGCGACTCCGTGACGCAGCGCCTCGGCATCTACGAGGTCGTGACGAGCACGAACATCCCCACCGCGTTCTTCGAGCGGGCGGAAGGGCACTGGCTCGCCGCCGCCGAGGCGGTGAAGGGCGACCGCATCTGCGCGCGGAACGTGGAGGCGGCGTATCTCTCCACGATCTTCTCGCTCCTGTACCGTCTGCCGCGTCCGCGCACCGTGTGGGTGACGCGCCATCCCGAGAACTTCAACTACGACCGCTGCCGCGCCTACGCGCAGCGGCTCCTCGCCGCGCGCAAGCCGTTCAATCTCCGCTTCGCGGAGAACGGCGAGCGAGAGAAGGCCTTCCGCGAGGAGATCGCGGCGATGGCGGCGGCGACCGTGCCGACGACGGCATGCGACTGCGCGGAGGTGCCGGCGTCGCGTCTGAAGCTCGCCGTGCCGGGCGTGCGGGGCGAGTACGCGAAAGACCCCGGCACGCTCGACGGCACGGCGATCAAGCTTTTCAACACGCACTACGAGTGGAGCGTGCGGCTCGACCTGGCGTCGGTCGCGTACGATCCCGACGTCACGTACAAGGTGCGCGTGCGCGTACGCGTGGAGAAGGAGCCGGACGCGAAGGGCGAGGCGTTCTGGGCGGGCGTGTACGACACGCCGGCGAAGAAGGGCCATGGCAGCATCTCGGTGAAGGCTGAGAGGTGCGGCGACGGGTATGCGTGGTACGATGTCTGCAAATGGAAGCCCCGCGACGGTCAGTACTTCTGGCTGGGACCGGGCCGCTTCAAGAAGAACGGCGGCGTCTCCGCGATCAAGTCCGTGTGGGTCGACCGCGTCGAAATCTCCCGCGTGGACTCGGCGGTCCGGGCGGAGGTCGTGACCGCGGATCTGGTGGTCTACGGAAGTTCGCCGGCTGCGGTGTCCGCCGCCGTGAAGGCCGTGGACATGGGCTTGAAGCCGGTCGTCGTGTCGCCCGAGCAACACGTGGGCGGGCTCACCGTGTCCGGACTCGGCTTCACCGATTCCGGCAACACGTCGTCCATCGGCGGGCTCGCCCGCCAGTTCTACCACCGCATCTACCTCGTCTACCAGGAGCCGTCCGCCTGGCGCTGGGAACGGATGGAGGATTTCAAGGCCGGCGGACAGGGGACGAAGGCGATCGTCCACGCGGAGCAGACGATGTGGACGTTCGAGCCGCACGTCGCGGAGCGCGTGTTCGCCGCGTGGCTCGCGGAGAAGGGCGTGCCGGTGCGGCGCGGGGAATGCCTCGACCGCGAGAAGGGCGTGAAGAAGGCGGACGGGCGGATCGTCTCGATCGCCACGCTCTCGGGCAACACGTACCGCGGTAGCTACTTCATCGACGCCACGTACGAGGGCGACCTCATGGCGGCCGCCGGCGTTCCGTACCGGGTCGGGCGCGAGAGCTGTTCCGAGTTCGGCGAGACGTGGAACGGCAACCAGGTGGGCGTATTGCACCACAGGCACCATTTCCGCGACTGGAAGGTCTCGCCCTACAAGGTCCCCGGCGATCCCTCCAGCGGACTGTGCGCCCTGGTGGACGCGTCCGCGCCGGGCGTGCGCGGCGCAGGCGACCGCCGCGTGCAGGCCTACTGCTACCGCCTCTGCATGACGGACGACCCGCGCAACCGCATTCCGTTCGCGAAGCCGTCCGGATACGATCCCGCCCGCTACGCGCTGCTCGCCCGCGTCTACGCGCAGGGATATTCCGAGACGTTCGCGAAGTTCGACCGCATCGCGAACCACAAGACGGAC
>JAFRNO010000253.1 GCA_017430155.1 Kiritimatiellia bacterium
CCTGGACAGGGATGCGGCGCGTTCCGGGCGTCCCCCCGTGTGGACGGAACCGGGCGGGCCCGTGGCGATCGCGGCGGGCGACTGGCTCGTGGCGCACGGCTATCGTCTGATCGCGCGGAGCGGCGTCGCGCGCGCCGCACAGATGCTCGCGGCCACGGTCGACTCCCACATCCGCCTCTGCGAGGGGCAGGGGGACGACCTGCTGGGGGTCGCCGGCGCGGGGGACTACGTGTCGATGTGCGCGCGCAAGACGGGCGAGGCGTTTGCCCTCGCCGCCCAGTTGGGCGCGCTCGCCGCCGGGGCCGCGGACGAACCCTACCGCCGCTGGGGCCTCGCGTACGGCGTCCTGTTCCAGGTCAACGACGACATCGCCGACGTGGGCATGTCCGACGCGCTGCAGGCCCTGAAAACCGAATGGGAGGGGCGCCTCGCCGAGATTTCGCGCGAGACGGGCTTCATCTTCCTGCCCTAAATGTGCAAGTGTGCAAATGTGAAAACGGGCAGCGGGTAGTGGGGAGTGCTGGACTTCCAGCATGTTTTGTGCGATAATAAAACGTCTTTCACAAAAAAAGGAGAACACATCAATGAACGTCAACCGTCGCCAGTTCCTCGGCGCCGCCTCGGCCGCCGCCTTCCCGTTCATCTTCCCCGGCTGCGCGGGGCTGAATGTGCGCAAGTACGCCGCCAACGAAAAAGTCAACGTGGGCGTGATCGGCATCGGCCGCATCTCCACCACGATGGACATCCCGCTCGCGATCAAGTACACGGACCTCTGCCGCTTCACGGCGGTCTGCGACCTCGACTCCAAGCGCCTCGCGCACGGCGTCGACTTCATCCAGAAGCAGTACCAGAAGTTGACGAAGGAGGAGAAGGCGCCCGTCAAGACGTTCGCCGACTACCACGACCTGCTGGACGATCCGTCCATCGACGCCGTCGAGATCTGCCTCCCCGACCACTGGCACACGCTCGTCGCCTGCGCCGCGCTCGCGAAGGGCAAGCACATCTGGCTGCAGAAGCCGTTCTCGCAGACGATCACCGAGGGCCGCATCATCGCGAACCTCGCGAAGCTCCAGAACCGCGTGGTGCAGGTCGGTTCGTGGCAACGCAGCGTGATGCAGTTCCACCGCGTGTGCGAACTCGCGCTGAACGGACGCATCGGCGACGTCGTGCGCGTCGAGGTCGGCTGCGGCTGCGACAAGCCGGGCGGTTCGTCGGAAGTCCAGCCCGTGCCCGCCAACCTCAACTACGAGATGTGGCTTGGCCCGACGGACGAGAAGGCCCCCTACAACGAGACGCGCGTCCACGCGCAGGACCTCAAGAAGATCGCCAGCCGTCCCGGCTGGATCCAGATGGCGCCGTACGGCTGGGGCATGATCACCAACTGGGGCGCGCACCAGATCGACATCGCGCAGTGGGGGCTCGGCAAGGACGACTCCGGCCCCGAGTCCGTCAGCGGCACGTGCGAGTGGATGGACACCTCGGGCGGCAAGCTCTGGAACGTCCACACGACCTACGACCTCCACTATTCCTACAACGGCGGCAAGACGGACGTCCACGTGTGCAACAAGTACCCGATGGGCATCAAGTTCATCGGCAAGAACGGCGACTGGCTCTACTGCATGCGCGGCAAGGCCGTGACTCCGAGCGATCCGTCCTCGTCCACGGGCGGCAAGATGAAGCCGCTGATGGCGTCCAAGCTTTCGCTCCTTGAGCCGATGACGAACCCGGCGAAGCCGCTCAAGACCTCGGACGACCACTGGAAGAACTGGCTGGAGGCCATCCGCGCCGGCGACCCGACGATGACGGCCACGAACGCGGAGGCGGCGCAGCGCTCCTCCACGGCGTGCTGCCTCGGGCAGATGTGCATGGAGCTCGGCCGCGGCAAGAAGGACGGCGCCACGGTCAAGTGGTGCGCGAAGAAGGAAGATACGTGCTGCGACAAGGCGCGGGCGCTGATGAAGCCCTTCGCGCGCGGCAAGTACAACCTCAAGGACGAACTCGCCCGCTACGGCTTCTGCCCCGACAAGATCCTCCGCGGCTGAACGGACGCCTGCGGGCGACATGGCGCTTGAACTGCCAGCCGGGCGTCCCCTGTTTCTCGACGGGGGCATGGGGACGCAGCTCCAGGCCCGGGGACTCGCCGCCGGCGAGATCCCCGAGCTGTGGAACCTGTCGCGTCCCGACGACATCCGCGCCGTCCACGCCGCCTACCTTGCGGCGGGTGCGGACGTTGTCTACGCCAACACCTTCGGCGCGAACGCCGCGAAGTACCACGGCGACGCGCCGCTCGCGGACGTCATCGCCGCCGGCGTTCATCTTGCGCGTGAAGCGGTTGGCGGCTTCCCTGGGGGAAGCGGCGTCTCGCCGCTTCACCCCCTCGTCGCCCTTGATATCGGCCCCACGGGCCGTCTCCTGAAGCCCGCCGGCGACTTCGAGTTCGACGCCGCCTACGACGCCTTCGCCGAACAGGTGCGCCTCGGCGCGGCGGCGGACGCCGACCTCGTGGTGGTCGAGACGATGGGCGACGCCTACGAGCTCAAGGCGGCCGTCCTTGCCGCGAACGAGAACTGCAACCTGCCCGTGATCGCCACCGTTGCGCTGGGGGAGGACGGCACGCTCCTCACGGGCGGCGACGTGGAGTGCGTCGCCGCGCTCCTGGAAGGGCTGCGCGTGGACGCGCTCGGCTTCAACTGCGGGCTCGGTCCGGACAAGATGCGCCCCTACGTGGAACGCCTCGCCCGCGTCGTCTCGTGTCCCATCGCGGTGAAGCCCAACGCCGGGATGCCGAAGGTCGTGGACGGCCAGACCGTGTTCACGGTCGGCCCCGAGGCGTTCGCCGCCGACGTGGCGGACCTCGTCGCAGCCGGCGCGTCCATCGTCGGCGGCTGCTGTGGCACTACCCCCGCCCACATCGCCGCCGTCACTTCCCGCCTATCACGCCCCTCGGTAGGGCGGTCGCCCCGCGACCGCCGGGAACTTTGCGTCATCTCCTCCGGCACCCACGCGCTGGAGATTCCCCTTGACGACACGATTGTGATCGGCGAGCGCATCAACCCGACGGGCAAGAAACGCCTGAAAGCCGCGCTTGCGGAAGGCGACACCGCCTATGTGTTGCGCGAGGCCGTGGCGCAGGCCGAGGCCGGCGCGGCGATTCTCGACGTCAACACGGGCGTGCCCGGCCTCGACGAGGCGGCCGTGCTCGACCGCACGGTGCAGGCCGTTCAGGGCGTGGTGGACCTGCCGCTCCAGATCGACACGTCCGACCCAGTCGCCCTCGACCGCGCGCTCCGCCACTACAACGGCAAGGCGCTCGTCAATTCCGTGAACGGGAAGGAGGAGTCGCTTTCCGCTGTGCTGCCGCTCGTCGCGAAGTACGGTGGCGTGGTGGTGGCGCTCACGCTTGACGAGGACGGCATTCCACCCACGGCTGAGGGGCGTCTTGCGATCGCGCGCAAGATCCTCGCTCGTGGAGCCGAATACGGGCTCGGTCCGAACGACTTCGTGTTCGACGCGCTCTGCCTCGCGGTGAGCGCGGACGCGACGAGCGCGAACGTGGTGCTGGAGACGCTCCGCCGCGTGCGCGCGGAGCTCGGCTGCCGCACCGTGCTCGGCGTCTCCAACGTTTCCTTCGGTCTGCCGGGACGTCCGCACCTCAACGCCGCGTTCTACACGCTTGCGATGGGCGCGGGCCTTTCGGCGGCGATCATCAACCCGCTGTCGGCCGAGATGATGGCCGCCTGGCGCGCGTACCGCGCGCTGACGGGCCGCGACCGCTCCTGCGAGAATTGGATCGCCCACGCGTCCCAACTCCCCGCAGCGGGAGGGTCGCAGCTTGCTGCGACCGAATCCGCTTCATCCCCCCTCGTGGCGGCCATCCGCCGCGGACTGAAGGCGGACGCCGCCGAGGCTGCGCGCGCCGAGCTCGCCGCCGGGCGCGCGCCGGTCGAGGTGATCGACGGCGCGGTCGTGCCGGCGTTGGAGGCCGTGGGGCGCGGATTCGAGGCGAAGACCGTGTTCCTCCCGCAGCTCCTCATGGCGGCGGACGCCGCGGGCGCGGCGTTCGACGTGATCCGCGCTGCGCTCGCAAAATCCGGTGACGCGCCCACGAAGGTGAAGGGTCCGATCGTGATCGCGACCGTGAAGGGCGACATCCAC
>JAFRNO010000254.1 GCA_017430155.1 Kiritimatiellia bacterium
CGTTGACGATGTTGACGCCGGAGGCGAGCAGGTTGGCGTTCGTTCCTTCGCTCGAGTAAATCATCGACAGTCCGTTCTCGACTCCTCCGCATCGCAACGGGTTGCCGATCGCGCGCGCGCCGTTCCGCAGTGTCAGGTAATTGAAGTAGCTGCGTCCGTCCTTCACGGTTGGATGAAGCATGGGCGTATAGAGCGTGGCGGCGTCGAACACGTACGTCGCCATGGTCTCCGTCTTCAGATTTTCGAGCGGCACGAGCGTGCTGCCCGATTCAAAGAGGCGAAGACGTCCCGTACCATTTCCGCATGACGCCAGCCAGATGACGTTCGCGCCGTTCCGCGCCACAAGATCGCCCGTCGGCTGCGAATCCTCACCCGCGAATACAATCTGCGCGTTGTCGACAAGCATGTCCATGCAGGAATTGGCGGCGTTCAGCGTCAGCGACGGCACGGAAATGGAGCGCAAGGTCATGTTCTTGACCGTATAGCCGGTATAGTCCGTGGACGTCGAGTCTACCTTCACGTTCTCCATGTCCTCCCCAAGGACGGCACCCTTTTCGACAGTGTGATAGAAGGATTTGACCCATTTCGCCTTGACGTTCGCGCCGCTTTGCGTGAACTGCACCTTTACGCCCTTGACGTAGTTGCCGTACTGGAACTGAAACTGGCAGGTCAAGCTCTCGCCGTTGAACTTGACATGGTACGGCAACGATTGCGTATACTGCTCGGAAATGCCGATGGCATTTCCTTTCAACGTGGCTTTCACGGGCGTCATGCGGGAGAGGACCATATTCGTGAACACGTGGTTGTCCGCAGTGGTCGTCAACCAGGCCGAAGCCGTACCCGTCTGATTGCCGGTCAGACCGTATGTCGTTTCCGTCGTCGCGTCCGAAAGCCCCTTGGCCACAATACGCCCGTTCACGCTCGCGACGGGCTGCGTCCATGTCTGCGAGACCGGGGCCGTGACGCACGCTTCCACATTTGACGCCGCCACCGTGCCGCCGAAGGCCGCGTTGCCGGCAAACCGCACACGCGCCACGGATGCCTTGAGCTGGCACACGCCATAGCCTGCCGTGGAAAGCGACGTCGCGACATTGCCGGTCCCAGAAGCCACAACTGATGCGACATTGGCGGACACGAGATCCATGCCCAACGTCCTGACGTTGCTGTTGTTCACGTAGCGCGTTCCGATCCCCTTCGCATAGACGCCGCCCTCGCCGTCCGTGAACTCGACGAGTATGCACTTGATGAGTCCCTGGTAAACCTGGAACTGCACCGTGGCCTTGCCGTCCTTCGGGAAAAAGTGGTATCCGAACGCCGAGAACGTGCGACTTCCGCCTGACATGCTCGCGCCGCCCATCTCGCCCCATATCCCCGAAATGTCGGCGAGCGTGATGCCGGGAAATACGAGAGCGGGCGCATTCTTCGGCACAAAACCCTCGTAAGTGCATTCAACAACGCCATCAAGCTTGAGCGCACCTTCCGTCGTGAGGTTGGACACCACGACCGTTCCGCCCAGCGAAACGTTCGTGTCCGCGCCGAAGGACGCACTCGCGCCGTCGGTCCACATGACGGACGTCTCGCCGGAGAGCCAGTTCAGTTCCCCTTCCGCGTTCCACGCGCCGCCATCCGGCCCGTTCCACACGAGCGGCGTCTCCTCGTCGCCGAATGACGACAACATCATTCCGCCGGCGACGCACATCACCGCCGCATACGCCAAATAGGCAGTCCTTCTCATTGGCTTACCTTTGCACTTGTTTGAGGACAAAGGACGAAGGACAAATGACAAAGGATTGAGGTTCCATCCTTTGTCCTCCGTCTTCTGTCCTCTGTCCTTTATCAAAACGAACATGATGTTATCGTATCACACTCCAGCCTTTTCCCGCAAGCCGAAAAGTGGCCCGAATTACCTTCTTTCGTGTTAATGGAAAACGATGACGGTGCCGCCGGAGATGACCTTGATGCGGGCCGAAGCGGTGGTCGAATGCCCCGCCGCATCGGTGGCCGTCACCGCGTAGACCGCCGTGCCGGAATGCGTCGTCGGGACGTCGAGCGTCGTGCCCGTCGCGCCCGCGATCGGCACGCCGTCCTTCAGCCACTGATAGGTCTCGGCCGTGGGGGCGTAGGCGACGAGCGTGAGCGGATCGCGGAAATGCACCTTCGTATCCTCCGGCGCAACCGCGAAGGATGGCGCATCCGTCTGTCCATGCGCCGTCGGCCGCACGAAGACGTACAGGTCGCGCGTCGTGTACGAACTCGCGTTCCCGTCCGAATACACCGTCCAGTCCGGGTTGCTGCCGGTCGAGTTGCCGATGCCGATGTTGGGGATGGTGACGGCGCTCCAGCCGTCCCCGCCGCCAAGGTAATTCAAGGCCATCACCGTCTGCGCGGCAAGATAGCTGTGTACCTGGAACGAACAGTACACGGTACCTTTGTAAGTGCTTGCTGTGTCGTCGAAGTCATACGCGCTGCTGCTCGCACCGGTCAGTCCAAGTTTCATCGTCTGCCCGTAGTTGCCGGGGAAGAACTCGATGTTGCCGTAGGCGTAGTCGCCGTCGGTGAGGTCGGGAGCCGTGCCGCCCGAGGAGCCGTGCCGCACGACGAGGTTCGTGACGATGCACTGGGTAAGCGCTTTGCGCCGCTCGCTCGGAATGCCCAGTTCCGAGGCCTTGTCCGTGAATGCGTCCATCGACGCCCAAGCCCAATTCTCCGAACCGTCCTTGCCCACGAGGTGCAGCGCGTAGGCCACGCGGTCGAAGCTGAAGTCTCCCTTGAAGCGCGTCTTGTCGAGGACGTAGCGCGCGCCGTACGTGCCGCAGGAGGAGGTCTTCGCCGAGGGCAAGGTGAGCTTGTAGACGAGCTCGTAATCGCCGATCTCGGCGACGTTCGCCGCGCTCAACACGCTCGGCAGCGTCTCGTCCGGCACCGTGAACTTCCGGTTCGCGGCCTTGCGCGGCTCCGTCGTCGCGCCGTTCGCCGCCGCGACCACGGCAATGTTGTACGTGGCGCCGGCCGTGAGCGGCTCTGCAAACGTGAGGATGGCCTCGCGCGCATCCAACGTCGAACGCGTGACGGACTTGATGCCGACGGCGGGGTAGAGCTCGTATGCCGCTGGATCGAGCAGGGCGTCCGGAACGGCCGATTCGAAGAGGACGCACGCGCGCCGGCCGCCTGCCTCCGCAATGGTGTAGAGATATTGTGGGAAGGTCTGCACGGGGCCCTCCTGCACGAACACGTAGAGCTTCACGTCGGTGAACGTGCCCTGGGAAACGGTGTACTTGAAAATCCAGCTCTTGTCGCCGGAGAGGCTGTAGTTACCGATGCCGGCCGCAATACCGGTCGTGTGATACGTCAATCCGTGAACAGAGAG
>JAFRNO010000255.1 GCA_017430155.1 Kiritimatiellia bacterium
ATCCCGACGAGGCGACGCGCGCGGCGCACCGCATCGTCACCGACCGCAAGGCCGTGTGGGAGCGCGTGTTCAAGGAACCGTGGACAGGCGTGTACGCGAAGCAGGTGAAAGGCTACACGTTCATCGGTTCGCACTGGGGCTACGAGAAGGAGCTGGAGGCGTTCCTGAAGGCGAACGAGGGCAAGCTGGGGTTGAAGGGACCGAAGCCCTTCTTCTACGCGCAGCATCCGCATCCCGGCGACACCGTGCAGGGACCATGGGCGTGGGGACACGACAAGGGCGTCGCCACGCGCGCGCTGTCCGCCTACCCGAACGCTGTGGCGTTCTCCGGCCACTCGCACTATTCGCTCACGGACGAGCGCTGCGTCTGGCAGGGCGCGTTCACGTCCATCGGCACCTCGTCGCTCTCCTACATCTTCGCGCAGTACTGGCGCGAGAACGGCGAAGACCACGACAAGGTCCTCATGCAGATGCCGCTCCTGCCTGAACACCTCGGAAAGCAGGGGATGCTCGTGTCGGTGTACGACGACAAGCTCGTGATCGAGCGGCGTGAATTCCTCGGCGGCGAGAAGGTCGGACCCGACTGGCACGTGCCGCTGACCGGACCGCGGGAGTTCGCGTTCGATGTGCGCGGACCGAAAATGGTCGCGCCCGAGTTCGCCGCCGGCGCGTCCGTGAAGGTGACGCGCGCCATGGGCAAGGACCGTCGCGGCACGGCGACGGACCAGGTGACGGTGCATTTCCCGGCGGCGAAGCCCTCGGCGACATCGCGCGTGTACGACTACGAGGTGCAGGCGTTCGCCTACCACGAGGACGTGGACTATCCCGTCGCGTCGAAGCGCGTGCTCTCCGAAAGCTTCCACCTGCCGCCTACGCGCGAGGCGACGAAGGGCACATGCGTGTTCGCGGCGGGCGAGCTGCCGAAGAAGGGCACGAAGGTGCGCTTCGTCGTGCGCCCGACGGAATGCTACGGACACAAGGGCCGCGCAATCGCCTCGGATCTGTTCGAGGTGTAGGCACATGAAAAACAAGTTTCTTCTTTTTGTTGCTGCGGTCGGAAGCGCGATTGCGGCGGGCGCAGTGGAGCTGGACGGCGGCTGGGTGCTGTCGATGGACCCGGCGAACGCGGGCAAGACGAACGGCTGGGCGGCGGCCGTGCGGCCCGACGCGAAACCCGTGCCCGTGCCGGGCGTAATCCAGCAGGTCTATCCGCATTCCTGTGGCGTCGCGTGGTACTGGCGACGCGTGGCGCGTCCGACGACGCGTCCGGGCGAACGCGTGATCCTCCGCTTCGGCGCGGTGGACTACTACAGCGACGTCTACCTCGACGGCACGAAGATCGGCAGCAACGAGGGCGCGGAGAACACCTTCGAGTTTGACGTGACTGACGCGATCAAGGCGGATTCCCTGCTCGCCGTGCGCGTGATCAACCCCGGCGAGACGCCAATCGAGGGCTTCACGTGCAAGAACGTGCCACACCGCAACAAGTTCGAGAAGATGGAATTCAAGCCCGGCTGGTGCTACAACACGGGCGGCATCACGCTTCCCGTCACGCTGGAGGCCGTGCCGGCCGTGCGCGTGACGGACGCATTCGTGAAGGCCGATTGGAAGACCGGCCGCGTGACGGTTAAGATTACGGCGCGGAACGATTCCGGCTCCCCCTGCGAGAAGGAAGTCCCGTGCGTCGTCCTTTTGGACGCCGCGCCCCGTCCCGTCTGTACCGCCTCGGCGCACCGCGCGCTGCCGCCCGGCGAGACAACCTTTGAACTTTCCTTCGACGTGCCCGGGTTCAAGCTCTGGAGCGTCGACACGCCGAACGTCTACACGCTCGTCGTGGACGGCCACGCCGTCCGCTTCGGCTTCCGCGATTTCCGCGTGGAGAAGGGCTGGTTCACGCTCAACGGGAAACGCATCTTCCTCAAGAGCGCACATACCGGCAACCACCTGCCCGGCGGCCTCGCCGTGCTGGACGCCGCCACGCCCGAGCTGGAGTTCCGCGACTTCCAGAACATGAAGGCGATGGGCTACAACTGCGTGCGCTTCATCGCCACGCAGGCGACGCCGCGCCAGCTCGACTACTGCGACCGGCGGGGACTCATGGTGTACCAGGAGACGTATGCCTCGTGGTGTCTCGCCGACTCGCCCCACGCGCGCCGGCGCTTTCTCGACTCCATGCGCTGCGAGATGAAGCGCGACCGCAACCACCCCTCGCTCACGATCTGGGGCGCGATCAACGAGATGCGCCAGGGCGACAGCAACTCCGCCGCGCGCGACATGCTGCCCGAGATGCGCAAGCTCGACCCCACGCGCCTCTGGATCTACAGTTCCGGACGCTGGGACCTCTGGCCCAAGCGGCCCAAAGACGCGAAAGGCACGTGGAACTACCAGTTTGACGGAAAGCCCGGTCCTGATTGGAGTATCGGCTCCGTCTCCAACCCCGGCAGCACGAAGTGGGACTGCGTGTGGGGCGAGGACGGCGTGGTGGCGAACAACGAGGCTGGCCTGCCCGGCAAACATGGCCTCAAGCCCGCCTGCGGCGACCTTCACTACTACCCCGGTTATCCGCATGACGCCGATGTTGTGCGCAAGCTCCGTACCTGGAGCGCGGACGCGAAGCCCGCGTTCATTTCCGAGTACGGCATCGGGTCGCTCCTCGACGTGATCGACCACTGCCTTGAGTTCGAGCGGCGCGGCATCACCGCGGCCGCGCCCGACTACGAGCGCATGGCGGAGATCCGCGACAAGTATCTCGCCGACTGGAAGAAGCTCGGTCTTTCGCGCTTCTTCGCGGACCCCGTCGATTTCCTGCGCGCCTCCGAGCGGATGAACGCCCGCACGCGGCGCGAGGGCTTCGACCTCATCCGCTCCAACCCGCGCTTCGTGGGCTTCAACCTCACGGGCGCGCTCGACCACGCCATCTGCGGCGAGGGACCGCTCTCGCTCTTCCGCCGGATCAAGGACGGGAACTTCGACGTGTTCCGCGACGGCTGGAGCGACCTGCGATGGTGTCTCTTCCTCTCGAAATACAACTACTTCGCGGGCGACGCCGTGTCGTTCGAGGCCGTGCTGGCGGACTTCGACGCGCTGCGCGACGGCGACTACAAGGCGACGTTCGCGATCGTCGACGCGGACGGCGGCGTGAAGTGGCGGTCAGACGCCGTGGCGTTCAGCGTGCCGCAAAAGGACAAGGATGGTCTGCGTGCCGTCGCGTATCCCGTCGCGAAACTGACGGCGGATGCAAAACTCGCGCCGGGGGCGTACCGGTTGCGGGCGTACCTTGATCACGGCGGTTATGCGGCGGCGTTCGAGAAGGGGTTCTACGTGACGGCACGTCCGTCAGCCGCCGAGACGGCGGCTCTCCATACGGGAAGGCCGGATTTCATCGAGCTGGGATGGGTTGACGAGGCGAAGGGCGCGGACGCGATGGCGCGCGTGGCGGCGGGCGCGACGGCGCTCGTGCATCTGGAGAAGTGGTGGAACAAGCCGCCGAAGTTCCTGCCGCTCAAGAACCTGTCCGTGATCGCGCGCAGCCACTGGCTCTACCATGACGACACGATCATGGTGCCGGACGCGCTCACGCAGGGGTTGAAGACCGGGTTCCTTGACTGGGATTTCTACGAAGGCTGCTTCCCGCTCTTCGGGTTCACCACCGACACGGAGCCGGAGACGTTCGCATCCGTCAACTTCAACGTGGGCGGTCCGCGCGTCTATGACCGTTCGTTCAACCTGGCGACGTTCCGCCACGGGAAGGGACGGCTGATCGTTTCCACCTTCCCGCTCGACCCCGCCTCGCCGGCCGGTGCCATAATTTTGTTTAATGCGCGCCGTTTTGTGATAAAATAATTAGCCATGAAATTTCTGCAAGGACTTTCGGCTTTCTTGTCCAAATGGACGCCAGTCGTGGTGACGCTGGCGGCCGTCTTCTCCTATTTCCTGCCGGAAGCGTTCGGCTGGACGCTTTGGAATAAGGGGATTGTCCAGACTTGCCTGCTGGGCCTGATCATGCTCACGATGGGGCTCACGCTCACGCAGGAGGACTTCCGCATCCTGGCCGCGCGTCCGTTTGACATCCTGATTGGTTCGATTGCGCAGTACACGCTCATGCCGCTTCTCGCGTACGGGGTCGTGCACGGGCTAGGACTCCCGAAGGCGGTGGGCGTGGGGCTGATCCTCGTGGGATGCTGTCCGGGCGGCGTTTCGTCCAACATCATGACGTTCCTCTGCAAGGGCGACGTGGCGTTCTCCGTGGGCATGACGACGCTTTCGACGCTGGCGGCGCCCGTGATGACGCCGCTCCTGATGCTGTGGCTCGCGGGGGAGAGCGTGGACGTGGACGCGGTGGGGATGTTTACGTCCATCCTCTTCGTGACGATCCTGCCGGTGGCGCTGGGGTTCGTTCTGAACGCGATGTTCGGGCAGCGGCCGGGATTCGGGGAGGCGAAGAAGCTGTTGCCGGGCGTGGCCGTGATCGGGCTCGCGTGCATCGTGGGCGGGGTGGTTTCCGCGCACGGACAGAAGTTCGCGCAGTCGGGCGTCCTCATCTTCGTCGGCGTGTTTCTGCACAACACGCTTGGCTACGTGCTGGGGTACGTGGTCGGCATCGCTGCCAGGTTCACGCGGGCGAAGCGGCGAACGATCTCGATTGAGGTGGGGATGCAGAACGCGGGACTCGCCACCGTGCTCGCGGGCAAGCACTTCCCGCTGATGCCGGAGGCGGCCGTCGCGTCCGCCGTCTCGTGCGCGTGGCACTCCATCTCGGGCGCGTTGCTCGCCGGCATCTTCAACTGGGCCGACGACATCGCGGACCGCCTCAAGCGAAAGGTGCTCAAGGGGGATGCTTCAAGGAAGCGCACGGAACGCTGAGTTCAGGTCTATTTCGCGCGCGGGACCTCAATCGTCCAGGGCGCGGCGCCGGCGACGGGCCACGTGACGCGGAAGCCGGATGAAGTTTTCTCGAACTTCGCCTTTGGCGGCGGGGGCGTGTCCGTGCGGTAGGGGGCGATGAGCGTCACGAAGAGGGCGTGCGTGGCGGGCTGGACGGTGGCGGCCGTGAGATGGTGCTGCACGAGCTTGAGTCCGTAGGCGATCGGCGGGTCGAACGCGTCGGTCTGCGAGAGGGCGAGTCCCTCCGGCCAGAGGAAGTCCACGCGCGCCGACGCGTTGCCGCATTTTGCTGACACGTCGTGCTGGTTCGGAATCGCGAAGGGCTCCTTCGTGGTGTGGAGCCACCATTCGAACGTGGTGGGCGACTTCGCCTCCAGCCGGTCGACGACAAGCATCGCCTCGGGGAAGGTCTTGCGGAAGTAGATTGTGCGGACGAAGCGCGTCACGTTGCTGCCCTCGTAGACGTCGCCCAGCGTGCCGGTGACGACGTCGAGCTCGGGCGAGGTGGTGAACTCCGTGATCGTGCCCGTGCAGGCGTACGAGTGGCGGATCTGGGACGCGCCGCCCGCGGTCACCGAGTTGCAGCTCTTTGTGTGCCACATCCAGTCCCTGTGAAACGGGCTGCCGTAGCAGTCGCGTTCGCCGGAATGGACGAAAAGCCGCTCGCCGAAGGCGTTCAGGTTGAAGGAGTTGTTGGCGTCGTAGCCGTGCGAGACAGTGCCGAAGGTGGGGGAGCACTTGAAGAGCACCTGCACGTTGTTGGAGGCGTTCGCAAGCGTCTTGTTTAGCGCAGCGAGGCCCGTGCCGCGGAAAAGCTTGGACTGCGGGATGTCCACGGGCGGCTTCGCAGCGGGGACGGGCAGGGTGGCGCGCGCGAACTCCACGTAGGCGTCCTCGAAGCGGCGTCCCTGCGGGTCGGCCTCGGCGTGCCACTGCCAGTACGGGTTCTGCGCGTGGGCGGCGAGGACGCGCATGAGCGCGGCGAAGGATCCCGCGCGCGTGCCGTTCGCGCAGTCCGCGAAGCCGGGGCCGCGTCCGCCGGGGATCTCCTGATAGAGGATGTAGTCGCCCGCGTTCGCGTAGAAGGGCTTCTCGAAGGCGTTGACGCCGAGCGCCTGCCGCATCGTCTCGTTCCAGCGGAGGAAGCGACCCGTGTAGGAGCTCCAGTAGCCCGTGCCCTCCTGCCAGCCGCCGTCGTCGTCGCCCCACACGGGATAGACGCAGGCGTAGGTGTCGATCACGTGCTCCAGCCACAGGCGCGCCTCGGGGATCTCGCCGTAGAACGCGAGCGCGCCTTCGCCGAGGTAGTGCCAGGCGCGCTGGGAGTGGCTGGCGTAGGGCGTCCAGAGGATGCGGGGATAGAGGTGGCGGAAGATCTCGTTGCCGCGCACGCGCATCACCTCGCGGCAGGCGGCGCGCTCGTCCTCGGAGAGCATGTCGTAGAGGAACGAGTAGGTGCGGGAGACATAGGAGAAGTAGGGCATGCCGGCCTCGTCGTTGTAGCGGTAGCCGGAGGCGCCTTTCGGCTCCCACTTGAGGACGTCGAGGAGGATGCGCTTGGCGAGCGCGCCGGAGGCGGCGTCGCCGTCGAGGCGCCAGCGGAAGGCGAGGAGCGACGCGGCCTGCGTGGTGGCGTACGAATAGCGCGCGTTGCCCCACCAGCGCTTCTTCCACGCCTCGGAGTGTGAGACCGTTTCGGCGCCGACGTAGCGGAGCGGCTCGGCGGTGGGCGGCGGGTTCTTGAGCAGCTTGCGGCAGGTCGCCTGGAGGCGTTTCCAATGCGCGGCGTAGGTGGTCGTGAGGCCGGCGCGGTAGTCGGCGAGCGTCTCGGGGCGCATGAAGAGGCGCGGGTGTCCGGCGGGAATGCGCGCGAGAAGCTCGTCGAGGGGCGGCAGGGGGCACGGCTTTGCGTCCGGGGCGACGGTGAAGGCG
>JAFRNO010000256.1 GCA_017430155.1 Kiritimatiellia bacterium
GCCTGCCGGCACGAGAACGCTGCGTTTTTCGTTGACGATGTAGACGGCCGTGAAAGTGGCGGGGTTGCGCTTGACGTCGAGCGTCTCCAGCACCTCCACGGGACGGAAATCGAAGAACTGGCACGACACGGCCGTGCGCGCGGCGGGCACGGGCAGCGAGAAGTCGATCGTCTTGAGCGACTCCGCCACGTGCAGCTGGCGCGGCCTCCCGTTCGCGCCCACCCGCCCCCAGTCGTAGAGGCGGTACGTGGTGTTGGAGCTCTGCTGCACCTCGTAGATGAGCACGTCCTCCCCGATGGCGTGCACAAGCCCGCCGGGGATGAAGAGCGTCAGGCCCTCCCGCGCGTCGTGCCGCGCGAGGGTCTCCTCGAAGCGGCCCGTCCGCACGTCCTCCTCCACGATGGCCGGCGTCGTACCGGGCTTCAGCCCCGCGAAGATCGGCCCCTTCCCGCCCAACACGTGCCACATCTCCGTCTTCGGCTCGCCGCCGGTCAGCGCGCGCGTGGATTCGTTGGGATGCACCTGCACGCTCAGGCGGTCGCGCGCGTCGATTACCTTGAACAGCAGCGGGAAACGCGTCGGATCGGGCGCCTTCGCGCCTATGAGCAACGTGCCGTACGCGGCGGCGAGCTCCTCGAGCGTGCGCCCTGCGAGCGGTCCCTCCGCCACGACGGACGGCGACGAGTGGTGGCCCGAAATCTCCCACGACTCCCGGCCCCACAGGGCCGTGTGGATGTTTGGACGAAACGTCAGTGGATACAGTTTTTCCATCTCTTTTTTCCGATGGGGGGAAGTATACCATAATCCCCGCACCGGGACAACGGGCGTCAGCGGAGCTCGACGGGGCCGTAGAGGCCGCAGGAGTCGAGCTCGTCGTTCGCCGAGTAGCCGCTGGCGAGCTTGCCGAAGTTCCAGTTCCCGCCTGCGTCGTTGTGCGGGCCCGCCTTGTACGCGAGGCAGCCCCGCGTGTGGCGGCGCTCCGGCGGCAGGAGGCAGTCGCCGATCAGGCGGTTGCGCCAGTTGTTGGCCACGCGCACCTCCAGCTCGTTGCGGCCCGCGCGCAGCGCGGCTGACGGTACGCGCACGCGGTACGGGTAGCACCACGCGACGCCGCAATTGACGCCGTTCACGAACACCTCCGCCACGCCGCCCGCCACGCGCCCGAGAAGCAGCGTGCGGTCGCCGTCGCCGGCGGACAGCGCGAAAGACGTACGGTACGTCGCCGTGCCGGAGAAGAAACGGATCTCGGGGTCGTTGGACTTCGTCCTGTCGCCGAGCCGGTCGTACGCGCGCCCGCCGACGTCGATCGTCCACGGCCCCTCGGTCAGCGCGAGCGGCTTATGTGGCTTCGGCCAGTCGGCGGACGGCGCGGGGTCGGCGGCGGCCGCTTCGAGAGGACGGAACACCACGAACGCGCTGCCGCCGCGCGGGAAGCTGAACGGCAGGCGGATGCGTCCGTCGGGCAGCGTCTCCGCGTTCGGCGCGCGGCGGCGCAGGCCCGTGACGGCGTCCCATATCTCGGGCACCTTGCCCGTGACGCGGAACGTGAGGCGTCCGCGTCCCGTGCCGCCCGACGGCGCCACGAAGTAGATGTCCGTGCCGTCGGCCGTGCGGCGGTGGATCACGTCGTTGAAGTCGCCCTCGAAGTCGGGAAGCGGCATCTTCGGCCACGTGACGGAGTCGCCGGACGCGTCTACGAACACGGGATAGTCCCCCTTTCGCTTCTCCAGCGTCTCGTCGTTGAGGATGTCGTAGTTGTAGCCGCGCGGGATGGCCACGCGCGCGCCCTCCCACGGCACGTCGCGCCAGCGTCCCCAGTGCTGGTACGGCGTGTGCCCCGCGTAGAGGGCGATGTCCGTCACGGGCTCGCCCGCCTGGAGCAGCACCTGGCAGCGCGCGAGGTAGGAGATGAACGCGTGCGCCTGCGGGAACCACGGGACGTTGCGGTTGACGTGCGTGCCGGCGAAGTATTCGATGCCCGGCTTTCCGAAGGGCTTCGGCGAAGCGGTGAACGTGTGCCACACGACGTGGTTCACGCCGTCCACGAACGCGTCGTCCGCAATGCGCTTGAGCTTCTCGGGCCACATCGAGTAGTGGTAGTCCATGTAGGTGAAGGTCTCGGCGGACGCGCGCGGCAGCTTGTAGATGTGGGCGGCGTTCGCGGCGGGGCGGTTGAACGCGAGGTCGGAATGGTGCGCGGGGGCGACGGTCCAGTTCTCGCCCTGCGGCATGTCGTTCACGCCGAGGAAGGCGAACTGGTCGGCCTCGCGGAACACGCTCGGGTCGCGGTTCCACGGCCCGCCGCACTCGGAGTAGAGTTTCACGCCGCGCGCGTGGGCGAGACGGCGCACCGTGCCGTAGAAGCGGTCGCGGAAGAGGTCGTTGCGCACGCGGCGGTAGTCGGCGAGGAGGTTGGCGCGCGTTCCCGCGCGCGTGAAGCCGGCGAGCACGGGCAGGTCGGGCAGCAGGTCGTAGCCAGCGTACGTGTGGAATGCGTCCGCGAAATCGCCCGTCCAGGTGGGGATCGCCCCTTCCCAGCTCACGGAGTAGACGTGCGTGAAGGTGGTGCCCACGAGCGGGCCGAGCGCGTCGAAGAGCGGGTCCGCGATGCGCTTGAAGTGCCGCTCCACGGCGGCCGCGTCGATCACGTCCACGTCGTGCTCGCGCTTGGGGATCGCGCAGTACCCGAAACGGAGCGTGTGCCACTCGCCGTCCCCTTCCGGCGCGCCGCGCCGCCACTCGAGCGCGGGCACCTCGGCGGCGAGCGGGTCCTTCGACCAGCGGTTCACCACGCCGCCCGCGTTGCGCCAGCCGGACTTCACGCGCGCGCCCGGCACCACGCGCACGGAGAACGCGGCGATGTCGTGGTAGTATTTGAAGTCGGCCGGCGGATCGCCCGCGTCCACGCC
>JAFRNO010000257.1 GCA_017430155.1 Kiritimatiellia bacterium
ACAACGCCTTCAGGGGCACGTACCACTCCTTCCGCGTCTACAACCGGCTGCTCACCGACGAGGAGGTGGCGCGGAACGCGGCGGCGGACCGTTCGCGCCTGCTGGAAGGAGGCGCGACCACATGGACGAACGAGACGGGCGGCGCGTGGCTGGACGTCGGATCGTGGGACTACGGCGTCCCGAACGTGTTCACGCCGGCCGCGCTCACGCAGGCGGGCGCGTCGAAGACTGTGACGGTGACGGAGCACGTGCCGGCCATCACGAACGTCACGATCGCCAACGGGCCCGGCACGACGCAGGTGCGCGTGGCGGACGGCGGGAGGCTGTCCATCGAGAACGCCCTCGTGTCCGTCGGGAAGGGCGGCGAGCTGAAAGTGGAGGCTGGCGGTCGAATCGACTACAGCGGCAGCGGGGCGGCCTTTGCCGCAGGGGATACGGCCATTTCCGTGGCGGACGGCGGCAAGCTGTTGATCGACGGCGGCACGATGGAGCTGAACGACTTCAAGGGACGTCTGATCGTATCCGGATCGGGAACGGACACGGGAACCGTCTCCATCGCGTCGGGAACGCTGAGGTTCCTCGTGGATTCCGGTCTCCAAGGCCCGCAGTTCATCACGGGCGGCCGCCTGGAGATGACGGGCGGACTCCTCGAAGTGGCGCGGACAAGCGCGTACGGGGACAACTTCCTTCGGCTGACCGATGGCAACGGCGTGGTGGAGTTGTCCGGCGATGCGCAGATCCTCTACCGGGAAGTCAGCGCCGCGCTGGGCAACGGGACGGTTCATCTGCGCGGCCATTCGTCGATCCGGGGGAAATTGACCTGGGACGGCGAGAAAAACAGCACGTCCTCGCAGGCACGCTTCCGCATCGCGCCGACGGCCGGAAAGACGGCCGTGGTGACGGTGGATGACGATGCGACGCTTGCATTGGACGGGTCGCAGCAGATGTTCTACATCAACAACAACGCCGCCAACGCCCGCGCGATTCTCAACTGGAATTCCTCTCAGACGTTGAACGCGCCCAACACGTTCGCCGTGGGCTACGTCAACGGCTACGCGGAGGTGAACCTGACACGCGGGCAGATCGTCGCTGGATCGTATGGTTTCCGCGTGGCGCAGCCGGGCGGGAATCCCACTGCCGACGGCTGCGTGACGGGCGTCGTCAACATGACCGGCGGCAGTATTCGGAATGTCAGTTGCTGGCTGTCCGCCTCGGCAGTCCACGGCCTGATTGTCGGCGCGGGTACGGTGGCGAACTTGGAAGCCCCCGGCTTTTTCCGGGGCACGCTGAACCTGTCGGGCGGCGCGGTGACGAACAGTTCATGCTACACGGGCGTGGGATTGGGTCTGTCCGAGGGCGACGTGTTGCAGACGGGCGGCGAACTCCGCCATGAGGTGTCGACGCACCAGATGCTCGTGGGCGCGTGGGGAGGCGAGGGGCGGTACGTTCTCTCCAACGGCGTGGCGACGGCGGCGAGCGACGTGTTCGTGGGTGGCATCACGACGAACCTCCTCTACCACAAGCCATACGCACTCTACACGGTCTGCCCCGTGACGAACCACTGCGCGAAGGGCTTGCTGCGCGTGGCGGGCGGGGCGTTCTCGACGGACGGGACGCTGTGGCTGTCGCAGGACGGCGAAGGCGTGCTGGAGGTGGGGCCGAACGGCTCGGTGACGGCGGCGGACGTGACGCTCACGAACACGCCGGCGGCGCTCACGGGTGACGCGGACCTCGCGGCGAAGGTGAAGTTCACGTGCGGTCCGCAGGGCGTCGGAACGCTCACGACCGCTGGCGCGCTGACGATCGGTCCGGGCGCGACGCTGGAGGTGGACTCCACGACGCTTGAGGCTCGCGGGCTCTTCCCGCTCATCTCGTTCGGTACGTGCGAAGGCGATTTCGCGTCCATTACCGTGACGGGCCGCGGCTCCGTTAGGAAGACCACGACCGGCTACGTCCTCGACCGCTCCGCGGGCACGATCGTGATTTTCCGGTAAAATATTGCCCTCTGCGAGAAACAAATGGAAAATGATTCCGTAATAGGTCGTGTGTTGGCATTCTTGCGCCGGCAGGCGTTTGGCATAGCCGTGCTCGCGTGCGCGGCGACGGCGTTCGCGTTTCCGTCCGCGTTCACGGAATGGGGCGGCGTGAAGCTGATGTCGCTCGTGGTGCCGGCGATCCAGATCATCATGTTCGCGATGGGCACCACGCTTTCCGCCGCCGACTTCCTGCGCGTCGGGAAGCGTCCGTGGGCGGTCGCGGTGGGCGTGTTCCTGCAGTTCCTCGTGATGCCGTTCATGGGCTTCCTGCTCGCGAAGAGCTTCGGGTTCTCGGGCGAGCTGGCGGCCGGATGCGTGCTCGTCGGCTCCGTGGCGGGCGGCACGGCGTCGAACGTGATCGCGTTCCTCGCGAAGGCCGACGTGGCGCTCTCGGTGACGATGACGTGCTGCTCCACGCTGCTCTCGCCGTTCGTCACGCCGTTCGCGATGAAGGTGCTGGCCGGCTGCTTCGTGGAGATTGACGCGATGAAGATGATGGTGGAGATCCTGAAGGTCGTGATCGTGCCCATTACGGCGGGCGGAATCGTCCACGCGCTCCTCAAGAAACAGTTCGACGCGCACAAGGCCGTGTGCGACCGCATTCTCTCGTTCATTTCCATGACCGGCATCTGCTTCACCATCCTCGCACTGACCGCGCCGAGCCGCGACACCTTCGCCGCCGCCGGCGTGGCGATCGTGGCGGCCGCGGTCGTCCACAACACCGTGGGCTACCTGAGCGGTTACTGGCTGACGCGCCTCGTGGGACGTTTCACGCGCCTGGGCGAGGCGGAGGCGCGCACGGTGGCGATCG